>CAYYQJ010000008.1:0-18027 GCA_964473775.1 uncultured Bacteroidales bacterium
CGACCCTCTGATTAACAGTCAGATGCTCTAACCAACTGAGCTAGGGAGGAATTTATTTTGAGACTGCAAAAGTAGATTTATTTTTTTATTCTGCAAAGTAATTTGAATATTTTTTTACTTTGATAGAGTAATTATTTTGAATCTGGCAGTAATTTAATGCTTTACAAAACCCAATAGGCAATGATTGTTGGCATTTTATTAATTCCGGTTAATCGCATTCAAATCATTGAAAGCAATTTTTAGTCGGTCAACCAATGTTTTTTCGCCTTCACGCAACCATGCACGTGGATCGTAATATTTTTTATTGGGCTTTTCGGCACCATCGGGGTTGCCCAATTGTCCTTGAAGATAGGCTTCATTCTTTTTATAGAATTTCAGTACACCTTCCCAATAAGCCCATTGAGTATCGGTATCAATATTCATTTTTACTACACCGTACGAAATCGCTTCTTTTATCTTTTCAGGTTCAGAACCCGAACCCCCATGGAACACAAAATTCACAGGGTTTCCAATGGTTTTGAATTTTTCCTGAATAAAATTTTGAGAGTTTTTCAGAATGATGGGTTCCAGTTTCACATTGCCTGGTTTATAAACACCATGCACATTGCCAAAAGAAGCAGCAATGGTAAAACGCGGACTAACCTGCAACAATTGTTCGTAAGCATAAGCTACATCAGTAGGCTGTGTATAAAGGCGCGAACTGTCGATATCGCTATTGTCAACGCCGTCTTCTTCGCCTCCGGTAACACCGAGTTCAATCTCGAGAGTCATCCCGATTTTGCTCATGCGCTCCAGATACCTTTTGCAGGTTTCTACATTTTCTTCCAATGTTTCTTCCGAAAGATCGAGCATATGCGAACTAAACAAGGGCTTCCCGTTTTGTTTAAAATATTTTTCACCGGCATCAAGCAGTCCATCTATCCATGGCAACAACTTGCGTGCAGCATGATCGGTATGAATAATCACGGGCACACCATAATATTCAGCCATCTGATGAATATGCATGGCTCCTGAAATAGAACCGGCAATAGCCGCTTTTTCGCCTGTATTATCCAATGCTTTTCCACCGTAGAATAATCCTCCACCATTTGAAAACTGAATAATCACTGGAGAATTAACTGCTTTGGCAGCTTCCATAACTCCATTTACCGAATTGGTACCAACCACATTAACGGCAGGTAAAGCGAACTGATTTTTTTTAGCAATTTCAAAAACATATTGCAGGGCATCACCAGTTACAACGCCCGGTCCGATTTTATTTAAAATACTGTCCGACATAATAGGGTTTGGTTTTTATTTTTAGTAAATTTATTTAGAATTAAGAATCAATTATCAAAAAACATCATAACAATATAGCCATTCAACAATTAACCATTCAACTTAGTGACTTCCGTCTTCCAACTTCCGTCTTCGGTCTTCCGTCTTCCAACTTCCGTCTTCCAACTATTCAGCCAAAACAATAATCTTATTCTTTTGCATTTCAATAACACCACCATTCACTTCGTAGAAAGTTGTTTGATTGTTGGCATCCACCAATCTGATTTTTCCTTTCTTCAACACCGAAACAATAGGTGCATGGTTATTCAAAACTTCAAAAGAGCCGTCTTTACCTGGAAACTTTGCCCGGACAACCTCGCCTGAAAACAGTGTGGCTTCGGGTGATATGATTTCTATCAGCATGACTATGTTTTATGCTTCGTTGATAAGTTTCTTGCCTTTTTCAATAGCTTCTTCAATGGTTCCAACATTATGGAAA
Source organism: uncultured Bacteroidales bacterium (assembly GCA_964473775.1). Taxonomy (GTDB): domain Bacteria; phylum Bacteroidota; class Bacteroidia; order Bacteroidales; family CAIWKO01; genus CAIWKO01. Next base: position 1,757 of record CAYYQJ010000008.1, read on the forward strand.
GCAGCTTCAGGATATTCGTCCACTTCGCCATCCATAATCATACGGAAACCTTTGATGGTATCTTCAATATTCACAAATTTTCCTTCCAGTCCTGTAAATGCAGTTGCTACAAAGAAAGGCTGTGATAAGAAACGTTGAACACGACGGGCACGCTGAACGGTAAGTTTATCCTCATCAGAAAGCTCATCCATACCAAGAATCGCAATGATATCCTGCAATTCGTTATAACGCTGCAAAATTGCTTTTACACGTTGAGCCACATCATAATGTTCTTCACCAACGATATCAGGATTAAGAATACGTGAAGTAGAATCCAAAGGATCCACAGCAGGATAAATACCGATTTCAGCAATCTTACGACTGAGAACGGTGGTTGCATCCAAGTGAGAGAATGTAGTTGCAGGAGCAGGGTCAGTTAAATCGTCGGCAGGTACATAAATGGCCTGAACCGAAGTAATAGAACCCCGTTTGGTTGAAGTAATACGTTCCTGAAGAATACCCATTTCGGTAGCCAGTGTAGGCTGATATCCTACGGCTGAAGGCATACGACCTAATAAAGCCGAAACTTCAGAACCTGCCTGAGTAAAACGGAAAATATTATCAATAAACAATAAAATATCGCGACCACCGGTTTTTTCATCACCATCACGGAAATATTCTGCCAGAGTTAAAGCCGACAAAGCAACGCGGGCACGGGCTCCGGGAGGTTCGTTCATCTGTCCGAACACCAGCGTGGTTTGCGAATCCAAAAGATCATCGGTATTCACCAGCGAAAGGTCCCAACCGCCTTTTTCCATATCTTCCACAAATTTATCGCCATACTTAACCAAGCCTGATTCAATCATTTCGCGAAGCAAATCGTTTCCTTCACGTGTACGTTCACCCACACCGCTAAATACCGACATCCCGGCATATTTCTTAGCAATGTTATTGATAAGTTCCATGATGATAACGGTTTTACCTACACCTGCTCCACCAAACAAACCAATTTTACCTCCTTTAGCATAAGGAATAATAAGGTCGATAACTTTGATACCTGTATAAAGAACTTCTTTCGAAGTAGCCAGATTTTCGAATTTAGGTGGTTCGCGGTGAATATTATAACTTCTGTCGCTGGTAACAGGACCAATCCCGTCAATAGCTTCGCCGATTACATTAAACAAACGTCCGCGTATCTGATCGCCCACAGGCATAGATATCTGAGCTCCGGTATTGATAACTTCAATTCCTCGGCGCAAACCATCAGTTGAATCCATAGCGATACATCTAACGGTGTTTTCGCCAATATCCTGCTGGGTTTCCAAAACCAGTTTCTCATTATTATCTTTGGTAACTACCAGAGCATCATAAATCTTTGGGAGATCTTCTTCATTTTCGAAAATTACATCCACTACAGCACCAATGATTTGATGTACTTTTCCTTTACTTTTTATTGCCATTATTTTTTTCTTTATTTTTAAAAGGATATTAAAAAATTGAAGAGAAGCAAATCGTCTTCGGCCACAAAATTACTAATTTTTAAAAATAAAAACGGAATAGCCTAAAAAATATATTCTACTTTTGCACAATATTATTATAAGTCTGTTAAAATTGATGATTTGAAAGCCCTGAAATTGTAAGCCTTTAAACCGTGAATTTCATCAGATTGTAAGATTCTTACTTCAATGTTCTGCATGTTGAATTAGGCATTTTTATTTCTTGTTCCTTATAATAATAGGATTTTATAATTTTAAAAGAACACGATACACAAGATTATTTTGAGGATAATTAGAGATATAAACAACATTCCTGAAGGAATAAATTCGGTGGTTTCAACAGGAACTTTTGATGGAATACATCTGGGGCATAAAACCATCATCAAAGAGATGTGCGGAATTGCACGTAAACATCACTTGCAATCGGTTGCAATTACATTTCATCCGCACCCACGTATTGTTTTAGGCAAAGATGTCGACAAACTAAAACTGCTCACCACATTGGACGAGAAAATTGCAATATTTCAGGAAATGTGTGTTGATAATTTGTTTGTCATTCCATTTACAAAAGAATTTGCAGCAACACCTTACGACAGATATGTAAAAGATTTTCTATTGGGAAGCCTGGGTGCCAAACATATTGTATTAGGGTTCAATCATCATTTTGGCCAGAAACGTTCGGGGAACCATGATACCCTGCTCAATCTGGGTATTACTTACGGATATCAGGTTACAGAAGTGCTTCCAAAAGATTTTGATGGCTTGGTAGTGAGTTCCACCCGAATACGGCAGTTGCTTGATCAACAAAATGTTGATTTGGCCAACAAATTGCTCGGCTATCATTTTCCTGTAACAGGAACCGTAGTTCATGGGCGGCATCTTGGACGCGAATTGGGCTACCCAACCGCCAACATTGTGGTGGATGAACCTTATAAACAAATCCCCGCAGCGGGAGTTTATGCCGTAAACGTGATTATTGAAGAGCAAACATATAAAGGCATGTGCTCCATTGGCTATAATCCTACTTTTGGCGAAAATAAATTGACCATCGAGGCCAATATTTTTAATTTCAACAACGATATTTATGGCCAAACCATCAAATTGGCTTTCGTATCCTTTTTAAGGTCGGAAATTAAATTTCCCAATGTAGAAGCTTTGTTGCAACAATTGCACGAAGATAAAAAAGTTTCGATGTTACGCCTAAATTAAACCATGAAAAAAGCAGGATTTCTATTCGGATTATTTCTTTGCATGCACATCATCCTTATCGGTCAGGATATGGATTCTTTAACCATGGCTCAGCAAAAGATTTTTACCAGTCTGGATCAAGCAATGCAAAGTCCGGATAAGGTTTACAGGCTGCAATTGAAAAAAAAAGGGCTGAAAGAAATTCCAAAAGAAGTGTTTTTATTTCCAAATTTGATGGAGCTTGATTTATCAAGAAACAAAATTGCCATAGTGCCTGCCGCGATAAGCACATTAAAGAATCTCAAGATATTAAATCTGGCAAACAACAGGCTGACAGAGTTTCAGACCGCGATTTGTGAGCTCAAAATGCTGAGCATTCTGAATGTTGCAAATAATAAAATAGATGCTTTGCCTGCCGAAATCGGTGCTTTAACCAATCTCACCTATCTTGATGCCGAAAACAACAAAATCACCTTGCTTACCCCTTCCATTGGGCAGTTGATTAAGCTAAAGAGTTTGATTCTAAACAGGAATAACTTCAGTATCATGCCTCCTGAAATCGGAAATCTGCTGAATCTCACCTATCTCGACTTATGGGGCACCCTAATTACTCGTTTCCCTGACGAAATTGGGAAGTTAAAAAATAATTTAAAGGCAGTGGATTTGCGTGTTACGGTTATCAGCTACGACCGCCAAAGGCATATTCAGGAATTGCTGCCCGACACAGATATTAATTTCTCTAAGGCCTGTAATTGCCCCTGATAAATAAGCAGTGTTTCAGGTTTATTTCAGGATTAGTTTATTGGATTTTAATGCAGATGCATGTGAATAGTAAATTTGAGGGATGTGGAATGCTATTCTTTTGTTATAGAGAGCAGAAGATTGGTGTTAATTGTGGATTAATGCATTGTAGAATGTGAGAATTTAGGGGTAGGATGCGAATGAGAAGGGTTAATTTGTGAGAACTGTACTTGCAATTGTAATTGAGGCACTGTTGGTTGCAGTAATTGAACTGTCATTTGTAAAAGATGAACTGCCAAGTACGAAAAATGTACTGCCATATTGAATAAATGTACTGCCATGTGCGATAAATGCACTGCCAAATAAAATAGTTGTACTGTCGAGAAAGAATAGTGTACTGTCATCAGCAATAATTGCACTGTCAATGATAAAAGAGATATTGTAATATGCGATAGGGACTTTGTTATATGTGAAAGTATTAAGTTAAGTTCTGAAAACGGCTCAGTAAGTTGCAAATGATGTATTGTAGTTTGTGAAAAGTGCTTTTGAATCATTGATTGGTCTATTGTCAATACCTAAATAGCATTGAACATTTTTTAAATTAATACTTCTATTATTCTTAAAAGTTTCTCTAGAAGCAAAGGAGCCATTGTGCTACCTTCGCCTTCTTTTAATTTTGCGTGAGTGCAAATATAAAGATTCTTTAATTCAACCAGTGTTTTTCTATTTAACTTGATGTGCGGCTTTTATTTATCGTATAGTTGCAAGCTTCGATCAACTTCATTTACTAAATCACTATTGCTATTAATTTCTCTATGCTTTAAATAATTGTTCTTAATCACACTGTTATGCCTTTCAACTTTTCCGTTTTTTCCAGAGATATTCGCACATTGAGTTGTAGGTATTCAAATTTGCATTGAGAGTGTCTTTTCAGTTAAATCCATCAGGGCTAGAACAAATTTCTAATGTAGAAATTTTAAACCCAATATTTTGAAACACAATATCTCCCTGCTCTTGAGTTCATTTAGTATTTAAGAAAGAATAAGTAGGGAATATTTTAGGCCCCAAATAACAGCCTTTCACCATGTTTTATTAATTCATGGTACTATTATGCTACTATGTAAATGCAAAAAGCCTTGATTACTCAAGGCTTTCTATCTATCTGAGGTAGCGGGAGTAATATCAATATCTAACCACTATGTATTTGAATTTAATGCTATAACAAATTTTGATAAATACTTGCCTCAAGACCAAACTCTTTTAGCGGCTTTAAAAGATTCGGCAAAATCAGACAACGACTAATATTGCAATTCATACCTTCGGAATCTTTCAATAATCTAAAAAGTCCTTAAGGCTTGATAAAGATGGAGAGATGTATTGATGAATAAACCTGCCATGCTGGTTCCTCTTAGAATTACTGCCAGTAAAAAACCATGAACATTATATTGATGCCTTTTCACTAAATCTTTTATTTGGTCTCGTTGATAAAATTTATCAATCTAAAAATAAATAAGTATTCTTACATTTGCTGAAAATTTATGAACCTCACCACCTTAAAAACAAGTTTTATTTTCGATTAATATGCTGTCCACAAATGAAATAATTAAGCGCATAAAAAAAGGTGATGATAGCATAATGCTTTATTTATACAAGACCTATCGAAATGATTTCATAAAATGGGCATTATTTTCTTTCAAATGTGAGGAAGAGGATGTTAAAGATATTTTTCAGGAAATTATCATTAGTTTTTATTTAAACGTTAGAAATAAAGGACTGAATTCCATCGATAATAATTTAAAAACTTACCTTTTTTCGTGTGGAAAAAACCACCTTTTAAATTTGTCAAAAAAAAATCAGAAATTTATTAACCTTATAGATTTTGAATTTACTAATGATGACATGAATGAAATTGAGCGATTGGAAAAATCTCATCATGACAAAGCTGTAATTGAAGAAGCACTCAAGGTGTTGCCAGAAGAATGCCAGAAAATTATAAAGCTTTATTATTTCGATAATTATGATTTGGAATCTATCGCCAGAGAACTTGGATATAAAAATGCAAATGTTGTCAAGACAAAAAAATCAGATAGTATGAAAAAACTGGTTGTTGCAATAAAAAAAGTATCAAATAAAATAAAAATACTAGTATAATGGATTCAGATAATTTAAAATATTTTGACATTATTGAAAGATATTGTAATGGTGAAATGTCTGAATGTGAACGTAATAAATTTGATAATGAGTTATTGCATAATGATGAATTAAAAGAAGAATTCGAATTTTACAGCAAAGTAATTGATGGTATTAAAGGATTTCATGTTTCAAAATTAAAAAGCCAGTTCAAAGAAATAGATTTGCAATTGGACAGTGAATTAGTGAAATCAAATAAACCTTCAATAAAACAAATCATAATTTATTCCATTGCGGCTATTTTTACACTCTTGGTAGTCTCTTATGCGGTATTCAATTTGATTTTGAAAAATCAAAATCTGAAAGAAATAGCGTTGAAATATAATGAAGAAGAAAAAGGGCTGCCTGTTTTAATGTCTATTTCTGAAAATTCTCAACTAAATGAAGCAATGACTTTGTACAAAATAAAAGATTTTCAAGGCTCATTAAATATTCTCCAAAAGCTACTCCCAACAAATATAGGTAACGATACACTGATTTTCTATTCTGGTATAAATTATCAAATGCTTGACAGCACAGGCAATGCAATAAATTGTTTTATGGAGATTACAAGCTTAAAATCATCTGCTTTTATAGAAAAAGCCGAATTCAGGTTGGCATTGTGTTACCTTAAACTGGAAGATAAACAGAAATCAGAAGAAGTTTTACGGAATATTATAATACATCCTAGTCACTTATTTAAGGAAAAGGCTATAATGCTATTAAAAGAGTTAAAATAATTTTCGCTTTTTTAAAACAACAAAAAGCATACATAAAATAAATCCTACAATCAATGCATAATAAACAATATTGATTGTATTGCTAATGGTATTTAATAGAATTGGTTGGTTATTGCCGATAATAATAAATCCAGCCCAATATAACGGATTGGCATCATCACTGGTTTTCGCTTTCTCCAAGTACTTTATTTTTGCATTTCTTAAAGCGTCGTCTTTTTCAAGTTGTTTATTTAGTTCTTCATAAAATGTATAAATAATATCAGAACTTGATTGGTCATCCGTTTTCCATAGTGTGGATAAAACACTTTTACTGCCTGACATTAAGAAAGCTCTGGGAAAACTAATAATTCCTTCACCTGTTTCTTTAAATCCAAGGTTAGTTTCACATGCATTAAGTATTACTAGTTCGGTTTTTATTGGTCTACTATATATGTCAGATAATGTCAAACAATTATTTGTATCATTTAGGCAATACTGTGAAAAATAAAGCTTTGATTTATTTGGTTCTAAATCATTAATATAACTATGAGTGGCAATGTGAATGATTTTGCAATCCTCTGAGTATGCTAAAAAATTCCTTTTTGTTGCTTGATTATTTTGCAAAGATTTGCCTTGAAAATCCAATGACAATTTTTTAACGCATTCCTTTGAAAAAACAAGTCGTGAGAAATTGTTAGTTTGAAATTCTGGCGAAATAAAAAGAGCATCTTTGGAGGTAGCTAGAGTAGTATGTTCATTTAAGAAATTCATCATGTTTGCGCTTAACTGTACAGAGATGTGGTATTTGTTCACCATATACGAAAGACGTCTGTAATCCTTATTATTATTGAGAGTATCAGTAATTAAAGCATCAAAAGGGATTGATGACATTGTGATATCAGGTATAAATATAATCTTGTCTATGTTGTTTAGAGGATTGATGGATGGAAAAACAAGATTTTTGTATAAAAAATATGCTTCCTGAACGTAATTATTATAATTACTGTTTTGAATTGATGTTCGTAGTTCCTGATAATGTTTTATCATTACATCATTAGAAAACAATACATTGCTGATAAAACATGTATCCTTAGTAATTGTTATTGCAATTGTGTATTCTTTCGAGAAAGTATTAATTACATAATATTCAATTATAGCTGTATTCCTATTTGCAATATTGCTTTGAATATTTGGAATATCACTAACTTTAAGTCGACAATTTGCAGAATAATAATCTGAATATCGTTTTTGCAAATAGTTTTCAAATACTTGTAAAATATTTTCTATTTCTTTCAAACTATCAGCTAAAATAACACACTCAGATTCATTATTACAATAATAGCTGAAAAGTTGCTTATCTTGCAAAATCTCCTTGCGCTGAATTACAGATTGGTACTTTTGAATGAAATATTCATTTTGGAGGTTTAATAAATTTGAATTTGCCTGTTGCATAGTTTTGAAAAGGCTATAATATTTTGCTTTTTCACTTAGTTCAAACAAAACATTCAGGTATTCATATTTTTTCGACTTCCCATAAAGTTCATAGGCATATTCAGCAGCAAATTGTAACGGATTGATATAATAGGTGTTTAACAATTTATTCTTATCCATTGATTGAAATTCATACATCATTTTCTCCCAAATTTTTACGCTTTTCAAAGCATTTGAGTATGCCTCGTATAAGAATTTATCTTCATTTGTTTTTTGTGAAAGTGCCCAAAGTGTTTTTTCAAAATAGATAAGAATTTGAATCAAATCCTGTTTATCTGAAACACTTTCACAAACGTTCCCCGAATCATTTAATGGTATAGCTGCATCTATTGATTTTCTGAACCATTTAACTGCTTCGGCATTTCTGTCAAAGATAAACATTGAATACATCAGACCTTTTACAAAGTAACTTCGACTTAAATTTTCGTTTTTGTTTTTAAAAATGTGTTTAAAATTAGCTATTGCGCAATCGTAATATTTTGAAGCTTTGTTCAAACAAAAAAATGCATTGCTAATTCGTACACTATTATTTGGCCCCGTATAATAGCCAACTTCGTCAACATAGGTATTTGCCAGGGTATGGTACAACTTGCCCATTTCCAAATAATTTAAGGGTAGTTTTTTTTGGACTACTGCTATGGCACTTGTTAAGTAACCTCTGGCTTTTTTATATTTTTCGAAATGGTTACCTTTTGTCGTTGCCATTTTGGTTGACCGTGCCAGAGCATTATAAACTTCTGGCAAATCAATTGAATCTAGCTTGTTCTTATTTTTATCTAAAAGTAATTCAACTGTTTTTATTGTTTTAATCGAATTGCCTATATCAATTAAAATATAGTAATACGATAGAAAGTTAACATAACTTCTTACTAATCTTATATCACTTGCAATGTACAACTTGCTTCTTATGAAAAAAGATTTATTCCATATCGCAAATGCCATTTCAGGAGAATTAGCATCAAAATAAATCTTCCCCAATAAATCGCAATACTTGGCGTAGATTTCTGTTTCCAGTAATTTATTTTTTCGGGATAATGTATTAGCTATTTCAAGCCTTTCCAACGCTAAACTCTTCAGTCCTGATTTATAATAAAGTTCTGCTAAGGATATTTCAATTTGTGCTGCTTCAGAATATTTTTTTTGTGATATTGCTGCTAAATATGACACATTGAAATAGTAAGCCGAGCTATCAAAACTGAAAAGTGATTTAAAAAAATTTGCTTTGAATAAAGTTCCTTTATCATTAGGACTACAGGTAAAGCCGTATGCGCCCATAATTAAACTAAAGTTTAATAAAACAATTAATATAAAAGAAAGTCGCTTTATTTCCATATTGTTATAGCTGCATACAATATTGCAAAGTAAAACAATTTTTACCAGATAATTTTTGAGTAATAGCCATACTTCCGAATATTTTTTAGCACAATTGTGAAGATAATGCAATAAAAAATTATTAGTACAGTGAAGCTATACGTCAGTATAATAAAACGAGGAGCCTACTACATTTAAAATTATTATTAAGTTTCTCGCTTAAAAAATCACTATTCGTTTACCTTTTCAATTTTGAGTTTACTAATGAGATATTCTAAAAATCTAAAAAATGAAAAAAAATCTTACAATTTTATTTATCGTGCTATTTACTGTTATTTGTCAAAATTTAAAAGGACAAACACTTTTGGATAGTCTTAATTCACAAGAAGCAATAATGACTAGTCTAAATTTGCAGAAAGGGAATTTAGATAGCATAATAGAAGTTAATAATCAACACTCAATGGACATTTCAACATTAGAATTGAAATATATTAAAATACGAAACTCTATTGATAGTGTTGGGTTATTACAGAAAAAAAATGGAGAAATTATTAAGGGACTTGTTCGGAAATTCGATGACCACGAAAATATCAATTTTGAAAAGATAATATTGTTATTTAAGAATTTGACTTTACCTATTACTTACGACTCTAAGCAAATTGAAAATGGGAGAATAGATGGTTTTGTTGGAAAATTTGCTATTAGTGAAAATTATACGGGGTTTATTTTGGGAACCGTTCAGGGGAGTCTTGACTTAGAAATATATGACGACAAAGGAATATTCATTGATGGGCATTATTTGTCCATGCATTCTGCATCTTATAATTTTCAATCGGATGTCACTTTTGAAATTACAAAAGACCTGATAATTAATCTAAAATGTGAAGGAGATAAACAAGATTGTGAAGGTTATCCTGAAAAGTATAAAATTATAAATGGGAAAATAGTAAAACAAAACTAAGGAATTTATCAGTATACCTAAAAGGGTTTATTTTAAAAAACATCGGATAATTAATTATATTAAGCTTTACTTTGAGAAGCTTAGACGATAGAAAAACAAAGTTAACCCTTAAGAGTAGGAAGAGTAAGTTAAATATATTTAAAATAGAATACTAATGAAAGATATAACAACATATTTATTACTTAGTTTGTTTTTATCAGTGAATTTATTTTCACAAACAAATGAAACCACAGAAAATGAATACTCACCAGAACAGGATAAAATTTGCGAGGCAAAATTACTATTAAGTCCTGATATTAAAGATTTTGCAAAACGAGTAGGTGATACTTTATTTTTAAAGTTTTTAAATGGAAAAACACAGACGATTGTTAATTCTAAATTAGCTCAATTTGAAGAAGCTGAAAATGGGAAAAAGGTTATACGAACAATGGATAATTACGAAACTGGGCGCAAAGATACAGTATATTCAAAAAGTACTTTTTTTCTTTTTGGGAGTGTTTGTGCAGGAAAATACTTCTTGCTAAAATCTAGTTATATAATGGAATCTGAATTTTTGATAATCGAAAAATTCCGTTTGATTAACAAGGCAAATGGTACTGAGATTACAAATTCTCTAATTGCAAACCCTCAATTTTCGTCAGATAATGTTAGGTTTATAGAACTTTTTCTAAGTGCAGTTGATGGAGATGAACCTGAGATAAAGGTATCAAGTATTACAAATGATGAAAAAATAAAAGTAGAACTAGAGTTCAAGTTCGATTTATGGTATGCTAAGTCTGTTGTTTGGATTAGCAATACAGAATTTAAGATTAACAAAGATGATAATGAAAAAGACCAGTCGCCAGTTATATATAAATGGAATGGGACAAAATGGGTTTTGGGTAGCAATTAATTCTATCTAAATTTCATCTAAAAAGCAAAATAAAACGTGGAGAACAGAGACCATCATAAAACGGGGCGGATACTGAAAAGCATAATGAGTAAGGAAAAATAAAAATTATAAAATGAAAAAAAACATTTTACTCTTATTTGGTGTTTTATTAATACTAACTTTTACTTTGCAAAGTTGTGAAAACAAAGTATCTAAAATTATAACAAATGAAAAAGTAGGTGATAACAAGCCATCAAATCCTAATGTTAAAACTGATTATGGTCAACTACCTGGAGGTTATACAACAATGGATGAATATTATCTTGACAAAAATGGCAATAAAGTATGGCATGGAAGGCGAGTAACGAATTATCCATCTGGCATGAAAAGAATGGAAGCCTTTTATGAATACGGTGAATCAAAAGGCTATGTGAAGTATGATGAAGTTGGTAATGTTACTGAAGACACAAGAAAATAATTGGTTACTAAAAAACTCTTAAAGAAAATCTTTACAATCACAATCTCAATTATAAATATAAATGTTTAATAATATGATAATTAATACAAAATTTATTGCAGTACTGTTTACAGTTTTATTTGTACTTACCCAAATGCCATCATACAGCCAGGCAAGAGTAAACAGAAAAAATGCAACATTTTCTGGTGGGAAACAGTCTGGCGATTTAAAATTTTATTATCTTAACCAGGATGGAGTTTGGAAAGAAAAAGATAACTACTGCTGGAATGAACATATTGCAAGTTTAGTGATTGCAGACGTGGAATATAATGAAGTAAAATATAAACTTTTAATTAAATATGAGGGTGTTAATTCTGGCGGAGGAGCATGGTATTGTATATTTAAAAATGTTGAAGATTTTGACTTAAAAGTTGAAATGCTTAAAAATAAATCTCAAGATAAAATAGAATTTTCCGCACAATTTGGTTGGGAACTATATGGTGGAAATTCTTCTGATAATTTTTTAATAACAGATGATTTTTTGAAAGAAGTAACCAATACCATTATTAAAAATCAAAGCAATATTAAGAATTATGTAATACTAGTATGTCAATATCAAAAAATAGATAATGAAGAAATTGTCAGATTTTACTTACCATGCATGTATACAACAACATTTGATAGGAGTTTATCATCATGCTATTTTGAAAAGAATTATTCTGATTTTATGAAATTAATAAATACAAAGAAATCCGTCAGTTCAGCTAGCAACTTTGACCTATCAACAAAAGAAAAGATAAAATCACACTTAGAATCGTATTTGTTTAAAATGGATACAAATGATGGAGCAATAGTTTTAAATTTTCAAGAAACACAGTTTGTAAAAACAGAAATGTCAAACTCGGAAGTAGAATCTTATATTTCTTTAATAAAAAACAAGGGGGCAAAAAAAGAAGTATCTCAACCAAAAGACAAATTTACATATGAAATCAATAAATTAATGTCAGAGAAAATAGTGATTGATATTTATCAAATTGTTGATCAAAAATTAGTTTTACAATATTCTTTGGAGTTGCATAATGATGGTGATATTTATTCTGGTTCAGATCATTATAAGAGGATAGGATATTAGTTGAATTTCATAACAATACTCAATATGATTTCTTTTCATTTAAAAATACAGCAACTATATGAGACCACATTTATTTTTAACTGTTTGAGACATTAATTTATAAAAGCTAAAGTATTGTATAAATAGTCTCCATATAAAATCCCATTTATTAGGTATAATATTAACTTTTAAATCAATAGAATTATGTATTGTAAAAATTGCGGAAAAGAAGTAAACGAAAAGGCAATTGCTTGTATTTCGTGTGGATTTGACCCCAAAAGCGAAAATAAATATTGCTCCGAATGTGGGGCGGAAACACAGGAAAAACAAATAGTCTGTATAAAATGTGGTGTTGGACTTAAACCCAAAAAAATTGAATCAAACCATAAAAATCAGTTTTGCCATTCAGGCAAAAAAAATATTGCAGCTATTATTTTTGGGAGTTTAATGTTGATTAGTCTTTTTTTACCTTGGATTAGTGGAAAATTTGGAGGAGAAATTAATGCTCTTGATAGTAAATTTAATCAATTAGTTGGGCCTTTTGGATACATATGTCTAATAGCCAGTTTAGGAGCAATAGTTTCTCTATTTATAAGAATAAGGTATGTTATTTACCTTGGGCTTTTGTACTTATTAATGATTATTTTTTCCACATATCAGTTAATTAATTTAATGAGTAACTATAGAATTCCATTTGAAAAATTTCTTGAGGGAGGAATAGGATTTATATTAGCAATTGTAAGTGTTATAATGTTTATCATACTTACTATTAAAGAGCTAAAGATTTATAATAACAATTCTATCTCAACAAAGGAACCACTTAACTATAATGAATTCTATATTAAATTTATAACATCAAACTACTTTATTTATGGGTTCCCTGGTATTTTACTTTTAATTAGTATTTTCTTACTAACTAAAAATGTACATTTTCCTTTCCTTGGGTTGTTATTCATTTCTTATCCTCTGTACTTTGTCATAAGAAATAAGATTAGTTCATTATTTTATATAATGTTAGTCCTTATTTCTACTAGTTTATTAAATTTTAGTTCTGTAATATTTGAGAAATTAAGTGATGTAACGAATTTAAACCACAGTTCAATTAGTTGGAACATAACTAATGGATACTTTTTCGAGTTACATCATTCATTAAATTCAGCTATACCGTTTCTAATTTACTCAATATTAATATTTATTGTTATTGCAATTATTAGGGAATATACAATAATTATGAAAAACAGTAACATTGCTTCTAAATTGAAATTTACAGAGAAAGGTTGGTTATTTTCAATTATAATATTTATTATCCCCTTGTCTATTTTCCTATTTATAAACTTTTCTAAATTGCATAGGGTAACGGATGTTGAAAAACAAATATTATTAGAACCATTAAACAAATTGCAAAATGAATGGGTAATTCTTTTTGAGAAAAATAATTCTACTGCTAATCGTTTGAAATTTGAAAAACCAGTTTTAAATTCGAACGAATATGGAGATTTACATATATCGCAGAATGTATATTTTAATAATGGAGATAGATATTTTGTTTACCTTACAGGAAATATTATGGATTTAAAGGTCTGCTTTCCATTAACTTACTTAAATAGTTATGGACAATATGGTGAATATGGTTTCACTCCACTTACAAATGCTAAAATATTAATCAAGGAGTACAAAACTGATACCATAAAAGGCATTTTCCAATTTACCGAAAATGCGCTTAATTATATTGCTATTCCAACAGACAAATATTCAAGTAGTACTATTAACGATCAGAAATTTGATAATAAACAAATTGGTAACAATTTTGAAACATCTGAAAATATTTATAAAATTGCATTAACTAATTCTTACAAAGCTCTTGAAACCAAGACTTTCGACGCTTCCAACTATTTTTCTGCGCATATTGATGTTTATATTTCTATGAAAAATACAACACCTCAAAAAATAAACAGTTACATAAATAGTTCATTTTATAAAGAATATCAGGAATTACATTACACAATAGCATCAGAAGAATTTTCTGAAGAAAAGCTTAATAATGGTGAAATGAAGATAACTTATAACGAAGAAATTTCTTGTTACCGTAAATCAAAGCAGAAATATCAAGAAATTATAACGAGAACTGAAGTACTATTCAATAGTGAAAATAAAATTCATTCATGGAAACAATTGAAAATTTTAAAAAACAATTATATAGACCCAGGCCAAGCATATTAAATAGATGAAGGTCGGATTTCATTGTGAAATACTGTCTTAATAGTAAGCACTTTTTTCATTCATAACCATTCATTTGATGCAAAGCTAAAACAATGATGGGGATAGATGGTTTTAGCACAAATTATGACTATTAAGCCATGAAAATCATTTGATGTTTTAATTAAAAATCAATACTCATTTACCTGTTCAATTTTAAATTTACTAAGGGCAAACATTTAAGCTCATTATCTAAATCACAATAAGGTGGAGTTGATTTTTGCAGTGGAATAAAACAGCATTATAGCAAGTATTTTAATAGCACTAAAACTATTTTAAAAATAAATTATAAATAAACTACAGGTATGAAGATAAAAATTGAAATCTTAGTTCTATACTTCCTATTAGGAATGAACTTTTTTACAAACGCACAAATATTCACGCGCACTTATGGTACAATAGCTGACGAAACTGGACAAAATGCGATAAGGACATCGGAGGGTGGTTTGGCTTTGCTTGTAAATAGAGGTAATACGTTTGATATTATAAAAACCGACTCACTCGGGAATGTACAATGGCAAAATAATTATTCTTATGGTTGGGGTACTAAAATAATTCAAACGATAGATGGAGGTTATGCAATTATGGGCTCATCTAGGATATCTCCCTACAATGGGGGATCTTATTCTGCTGGTTTAGTTGTAAAATTAAATTCAACAGGAGGATTTCAATGGTATAAATCTTTAGTTGGAGGGAGTTATGGTGAAAATTATGGTAAAGATATAATCCAAAATTCAGTAGGAGAATATATTTGCGCAGCAAATATTCAGCATCATCCAGATTTTGGTGGAGTTAATTATCATCAATCAATAATTAAGCTATCATCAAGTGGCAACATTGTTTGGAGCCATGCAATCAACAACTCAACTGGTAATGGCAATTGTGTTTTCACAGATGGAACATATTACTATGAAACTGGTGCAACCAATGGTGTATATGGGAATCCAAGTTATAAAGGGAATGCTTTTTTGGTCAAATATGATAATAATGGTAATCAAGTATGGTTAAAGAATTATATTTATGCTCCAGTTGTTAACAGTAATGGGGATTTTATTTATTCTGCATGCTTATTGGCCACAGGTGAGTTTGTAATGATTGGATATACAAAAAATGGAAGCACAACAAAAACATTTTTAATAAAAACTGATGTTAATGGGAATAAAATTTGGGATAATTTTTATGGAGATACTATTTCATTCAACGATATTAAGTTATCAAGCGATGGAAATGTTGTTGCTACTGGAACATCTACAAGAAATACAAATGATTTAATTGTTTACAAATTTAATGTTACTAATGGCTCAGCAATTTGGTCATCATATTTTGGCGGTTCAAATTCAGATTATGGTAGTTCTATTATTGAATTACCAAATACCAATCTGCTTGTATTTGGAACAACAAATTCTTTTGGTGCAGGTGGTAGTGATGCTTGGTTATTGAAATTAACTCAGTATAATTATCTCACTGCATCAGCAAAGATCGGAAGAGCACACGTCTGAACTCCAGTCACCTGAAGCTATC
>CAYYQJ010000009.1:0-5525 GCA_964473775.1 uncultured Bacteroidales bacterium
ATAGCTTCAGGTGACTGGAGTTCAGACGTGTGCTCTTCCGATCTCTCAGGCCGAGAAAAAAGAGCAGGAAACCGCAAATCAATATGAGCCCAAAAAGATCGACAAGAAAAAATCGGTAATCGATTTTGATATTGATATTACCAATTTCCCTGAAATCAATGTGTATAACGGCATTGTTTGGCAATATTCAGGCAACGCCAACTATCCTGACCCTGACAAAAACAAATGGATTTTTAATTACAAATGGCAGAATTTTAAACTTACAGCCTCAACCGATAATAAAGAATATGAACTGAAATTAATCAGCAAAACCAAGAGTTTCAAAACCTCTGTAGTGCCAGTATTGAGCGAAAAAAATTATCAGAAAGCCATGCTTGCCTTTAAGAAAAACATAGAGAAATCGAATCAACAAATGGCCATGATTCAGGAAGAAGTAAACCGCAAATTTCAGGAAGAAGCCGTATTGCGAACCTTTTCTATTGCCGCCATGGGCATTTATAATTGGGACCGTCTGTATAAAGAACCTCAGTTTGTTGCAGTGAAAGCCGATTTCAGATTCGATAAATTTGCAGCAACCGACATCAATAATATAAACTTGTTTTTTATTACTGATTTTGGCCGCACAGTGGTTAAATTGCCTCCAAGTTCCTGGCAACAGTTTGCCTTTAATCCTGAAAAAGCCAATAAATTAATTGCCGTTCTTCCCGAAAACAAGGTAGCTTGTTTTAGTTCTAAAGATTTCAGAAACCTTGATATCGACCAGATAAAAAGTCAGGGCAGCTATCAGTTTATGTTGAAAGTTTCTGATAAAATCATCTCCTCTTCAAAAAGCCTGGAAGATCTGTTAGCAAGCATTTAAAAAATCTAAAACTATGCGAAAAGCCATTCTGTTTTTCATAGTTTCTCTTACATGGCATACTGGTTTTTCTCAGAGCCATGATGTACTATTGCCTATTATCGAGGGGGATAAATGGGGTTATATCGATTTGCAGGGCAATGTGATAGTGGCCTGTAAGTATGATAAAGCTGAAATATTCAGCGGATATAATAATTATCGTCTTGCCCGAATTACGAAAGATGGCAAAGCAGGGTATATTAATACCAAAGGTGTTGAAATTATGCCTCCTGTATATGATTTTATTTATTGTCAGAAGATTGATAGGCAAAAAATTGGGATACCGTTTGATTATGTAATTCTTCATAAACAGAACGAAAAGAGGGGTTGTTCTGATTTAAATGGAAACATCATTCTGAAAAACGAATGGTTTGATATTACGATTGATGATTTGATTTTGGTGAAGAAATCGGATACCGACAAATATTCTCATCCCGTTATTTTTATCAAAGGCGAAGCACTGGTTTCTGACCTTAAGGTAACAGATGTGGAAAATTGTGCAGGATATTACATTTATACCACTGATAATTACAAAAAAGGACTATTCGACAATCAAGGAAGGGTGTTGATTCAGGCGGAATATGATGAGATAAGATATGCCACAGAAAAACTGGTTTATATCAGGAATGGTTTGGATTTCGGAATGCTGAGTTTCGATCAAAGCATAAAACTGGAACCGCAGTTTGATTATATTTCAATATTCAAAAAACATCTGGCTATCGTAAAAAACGATAACAAATCAGGCTTGATTAACGACAGATGCAACATCCTTTTACTTGCTATTTACGATAAAATAGGGGTTTCGGAAAACAAAATAAAAGCCAAAATCAAGAACAAACTACTGATTCTGGATATGGATTCACTGGGGAATGTGTTGGAAACTACAGAATATGAAAATGTAAACACCATTACTGTGGAAGGTGCTATTCAAAATTCATCCACCTTCAGCAATTCTATGTTTAATGGCAGCAGGGGTTTTAATGACACCACCAATGTTTCCGAAAATTGGTTTTATGCTGATAGCCTCAGAAGGTGGGGGCTGTATAACGAAAACGGCGACACCGCCATCAGGCCTATTTTCAGAAAAGTGTATTCCAATCTTTATAATGAATTTTCTTTGGTTGAAATCAGGCGGACCGATACACTGCATTTTTGTAATAAAAAGTTTATTACCGAATCGAAATTTGGCATTGTGAATGATGTACTTGGCCGAATGGTTTTGAATCCGAATTTCTTTAATATTTGTCTGGAAGATTTTAACGATACCAATGTGATGATTATCCGTTGCATTAACAACAAAGGCGAATGGGGTTATCTGGATAAAAGCATGAATTTCAGGTTTACTAAAGTGCAGTACATTGAAAAAGGTGATAATGGTATTTATAGAATTTATTCGGAAGGCAAGCTAAAAATAGGCCGCGAAGACCTGAAAGATTATATGCCTATTTGTACCTTATACGCTTTATTGAGTACATTTACCCGGACTCCTTATTTTTATTTAAGCTACTTTAACTATCTGAATGCAAAGGGGGGTTATTGGTCGTATCTGAAAGGAAATTCGGTTTGCATCAACAAACTTCAATATGCCCGAAACTTTATCAAAAACAGAGGCATTATACAAAAAGGAGGCAAATGGGGAGTATTGGATGAAAACATGAAAACCATCATCCCAAACGAGTATGACAATGTTAACTATTTAGAGAGTTCGGATAGCAATCTGTTTAGATTGACGATGGCCAATTATAAATATGGTTTGATTGATAACAATGGAAATGTACTCACCGATATGAACTATGATGAAATCGGAAAACTGAGCGAATGGTTTGTTTATGCCCGAAAAAAAGGCTTGTATGGTTATCTGGATGAAAAGGGAAAAGAAATTTCTGAATTTAAATTCACTAAAGCGCATGCTTTTAACAATGGGTTGGCGGCAGTTAAGGTGGGTAAAAGATGGGGTTATATAAACACCGAGGGGAAAATAGAAATAGAACCCCGTTTTAAAAAAGCCGACGATTTCAGCGAAGAAATGGCTTATGTTTTTGAAGATAAAAAAGGGGGATTTATTGATAAAACCGGGAACTTTTTGTTCGAAATCAATTGTGTGAAAGCACTGCCTTTCAAAAACGGAGAGGCATGGGTGAAGGTTTCCAATAAATACGGATGTATGAATCAGGCAGGCAAATGGATTGTGAAACCTAAGTATTATGATGCGAAACCCTATGGTGATTCGAGCCTGTTGACGGTGGTTATTAATAAAAATTATTCCGGGATAGTGAATACCAAAGGCGATGTGGTTACGCCACTTAAGTATTATTCTATTGATAATCTTTCATCATCGGGCTTTGCCATATATTCGAAAGATGGAAAATACGGGTTTATGGATGCCAACGGCAAGGTGGTGGTAGAAGCTTTGTATGATGCTGTGTATGATTTTCATCATGGAATGGCATTGGTGATTAAAAATAAAATATTCAGCATCATAGATACCACAGGGAAACAACCGGAAGGATTTTTAACAAACCCTGATTATAATTATCAGTATCTGGCGAAACACGATACCACAAAAAGACAATTGAATTTTGACATTACAGAAATAAAAGTTCAAAATTCAGAAGCTCGTTATTTGATAAAAGACGAAGCTACTGATGAAAAATATTTTGTCAGAGAGTTGAAAAGCAAAAGCAACAAGTATATTCTGGTAAAGGAAAATGAAAATTATACCCTTCAGAATGGATTTGGTATAAAAACTAGTGGTTCTAATCATTATTCAGTGCTCAAAAGAGAAATAACCTATTATGATTATTTAGTTCCCATTGGAAATGCCTTGGCCAAATACAAACAGGATGTTACCTATGGCATAGCCGATATAAAAGGGAATGTGTTGTTTAAGCCCGATTTTGATAACATCTATTTTACCAACGATGATATCTTTAAGGTGTGCTACCACAATCAGATTTGTTATCTGAAAAAAGATGGCCACTGGATATGGAAACCTGTGGATTGACGTAAAGCTTTCGCTGAACTATCCTCGTCTATTGCGGATTTATCCTCTTAAAAACACTTTTGGATAAATATGCCCTTTACGTTTTTTCTTTTTTTTGCCTCTCAATATAAAAAACAATAACACCAACAATGCTACAAAAAAACTATTTTTCAGTATAGTTATCCAGATATTAATAGTAGCATGATGCAGGTCGAAACTTTTGCCATTGTATCTGATTACCGGATTCAGATAGAATATAGTACCGTTTATAAACGTGATTTCAGTTCTTACATAAGTATCTGAGTCATTCAGAACATAAAAAGCCTTCATGGCATTTGATACCGAATCCAAAATCAAGCCATTCTGTCCTATAAAAGCTACCTTTTTAGCTGCCTTTGAGAAAACTATATGCAAAGTATCGTTCGATACCTTTAAGCTTTCTAATACGGGGATGGCTTCAATGTTTTTTCTTTTGAAATCCCACGATTCATCGTCTCTCGAAAACACTCTGACGCCGATGGTTCTCCCTTGTTTTAATGCCGAAGTTACCTGATATTGGTTGTTGTTGATGGCATTTACCAGTGTCATGCATCGACCTACCACATTGGGATTTTCTATTTTTTCGTTATCGTCATCAGCAATCAAAAAAACCGGCATACCTGCCGATAAAGCCGAATCCCAGATGTTGATAGAATTGTGATAATTGCTGAAAATTTCCATACAATCGTAATCGCAGAGGCGCTTTACATCATAAGCCTTCACAGCCGAATACCAGTCGGGGTGGGCCAATGCCAGCACTTCGGTGCGCGGACGCAATAGATTAATAATAAACTGTTTGTTGCTTGCCGTTTGAGGAAATAGAAAATCGAAAGGCAATACAGAACGGGCACCAATATTGAGGTGATGGTTTTTTTTCATTCCCCAGCCGTGCTCGTAGTTAGGGATGGCATCAATTTGCTTTTCGTATTTGGCAGGATTGATATGCTGATAATCGGATAAGGCTACTATATCATAACCTAGATATTTATAGCGGTAGAAGGTGGCCTGGGTTTTGTCTTTTTTAAATTTCAGGCCTCCCCAGCCATCGGCATGTTTATGGAAAACTGCTTTTTTCCACCATGCTGGATTGCACGATTGATAAGGATTATACCAGCGTTTGCCTTTGAAAGCCTGTTTTGCAGGGAAATCATAAGCTGGTGCACATAAATACTGAAACAAAGCATAGACCACCAACAAAACCAGAAAGAAGCGCAGGAAAATCCAGCATAATCTCAATAAGCGCAGTAATATTTTCATTAAAATCTTTTTTACAAAGTTATGAAATATTGGTTTGAATAAGGGAAATTATTATGTTGGATTGTATAATCCTCATTAATCCTTATATGGTGGTCATTAATTGTTAGGGATTATTTTCTAATGTCAGGAGACACGTCTTCGCGTGTATGGAAGTACCCGCTAAAGTTAGCGAACACATCTTCGCGTGCGTGGAAGTACCCGCTAAAGTTAGATGGTACATCTTCGCGTGCGTTGGAGTACCCGCTAAAGTTAGATGGTACATCTTCGTGTGCGTTGGAATACCCGCTAAAGTTAGTTGGTACATCTTCGCGTGCGTTGGAGTACCCGCTAAAGTTAGATGGTACATCTTCG
>CAYYQJ010000009.1:5625-17883 GCA_964473775.1 uncultured Bacteroidales bacterium
CATCTTCGCGTGCGTTGGAGTACCCGCTAAAGTTAGATGGTACATCTTCGTGTGCATTGGAGTATCAGCTAAAGTTAGATGGTACATCTTCGTTAGCGTTGGAGTACCCGCTAAAGTTAGCGGATACCTTATTATTTTGTAACAAAAATGTGGTTGGATATCTTAAAGATTTCCCTACCTTTGACGATGAAAATCTGAAATTATTATAGTAATTCATGAATTCTAAATCAGTCAGCAACACATAATAGTATGAAAAATTTACGGTTATACTTATTATTATTTGCAGTATTGTTTATTACGCAATGCTGCTCCAGTCAAACCTTCGACAGGCGCGATTATATGGAAAAAGATGACTTTAACAGGAATGTAAAGTTTTCGAAAGAATTTCAAACCGAAAAAGAAATTAAATGTAAAAACCTAAGCGTTAATAATGAAGTTTGGCAATACAAAGATACTCTCGATTTTAACCTCAACCGTATTGCCGTTTGGCAAGGTAAAAACAAACGTGATTCTATAAAACTCGATACTGTTTTTACTACGGCAGATTACTTGTACATTATGAGTCAGTTTAATTACTATAGTGATAAAGGCATGAAATGGGTAACCAACGATAAATGGAAACTAATAAAACCCGACCCAAAAAGCCGACCTGTGATTCCATATTGGGAGTTCTCCCAACCATTATATTCAAAGGATTATACAAAGTGTGTGGTGATTATGAATCATTATGAAAGCACTTTCAATTTAAAACTACAAACAGTGCTTTTTTATAAAACCAGAAAAGGAGATTGGGTAGAAAAAGCGGTTTTGAGGACGGTGGAAACAATGTATTAGGGATGGAAAAGTCAGACAAATTAACACGGGTTGAACCTGGAAGATTAAAACAACTAAGTTTATAACTAACCCCTAAATAACATTTGATAAGTGAATCAACTGAAATTCCACCTTAATTTCAGCACTTTTCAATAACGTTCCAAATAACAGAATAAAGCTTTTTTGCAGTTTCATATAATGCCTTGCTTTCTTCCAATGTAGGCTTGCCACTTTCTAATATTCCTATTTCAACAGGATAACGAGAGCTGATATACACATTATCCAATAAATCAAGATTTGATAATAATATTTCCTCCCCTAAAAATTGTTCTGAAAGCGAATAAAGTCGAATCAGATTATGTACTTTCGGAATTGGAATATCCATTTCCTGCAATAATGCTTTGAATGCTTTTTCAACTGCCTGTTGAGAGTGAAATGCTACAATATTTGTAACAAATTCATCATGAAGATTGTTTTCACAACTTCTCAGATCCGTTTGAGCTAATTCAAGCCATTGTTGTGTGCTCGTTTTCATACAGAATTATGCCTTTAGAAAGGATTTCATTTGAAAAATTACTTTTTGTTTTTTTGAGGTTTTCGTACATTGGTAATGTAAAAACTATCAAATCAACCGGTATTTTTTTTGCAACAGAATGGGTATAAGGACTAACCTTTAAATACAACAACTGCTTTTCTTTAAAGGTAACTGGAATGGAAGTATCATTCAAAACTACCATAATATCCAAATCGCTATCAGGATGTGGAGTCCCATGAGCATACGAGCCGAATAGCACAATCATATATGGGTCGAGTTTGCTAAGGCTATCTTTGAGTTCGTTGATAAATGAATTATCCATTTGGTATTAAAAAACAGGATACAAATATACTACTTTTAAGTGGAAAAAATAAAAAAATATTTTGGGTGTTATAATCATGCATTAAGTGTTAATACGAAGCTTGAAAGAAAATTATGACGATAATTGTATCTGCTAACAAATCATTACAAAGGAAATAATGCTCAGGAACTTTATTTCTGTATTCCCAACAACATATCCAGAGTCATCTCAATATTCTCGCTGGGTTTGGATGCAGGGCACTGAATAATTTCCCCATCTTTATCAATCAAAGCAAAGCTTGGGTAAGAATAAACCGAATAGTTTTCGAGCAAATCATAATCGTTGTTGAAGTGCAGAATTTCCCAATCGTATTTGTTATCGCGCTGCAAATAAGCTGCCTTCAAAAACTCTCTATCTACCGAAATGCCAATAAAAGCCACCTTATTTTTGTATTTCACCTGAAGTTTTTTCATTAACTCCATTTCGTCGAGACAAGGTTTACACCAGCTTGCAAAAAAACATAGATACACAATTTTGCCCTTATAATTGCTCAGGCGGATGATGCTATCCTGGGTGTCTATTAGTTTAAAATCGGGGGCAGGCAAGCCTTTATCAAATTTAGAGTAAGACTCAATCAAATTGGAAGCCATTTGTTTGTGCTTTTCGAATTTGCTTTTCACCGAAAATTGTTTCAACACTTCCAACACAGCCTTTTTATTAAAATTAGCCGAAGCATACAACACATCCAGAGTTTTCAGAAGAACCACTTCGCGCAATATTTCGTTTTTAAGCAAAGTATCTTTTCCCAGAATATCCAGGGTTTCGAAATAACTTTTATTCTGATTCACCGGGACATTCAAATCGCTGAGTTTTACCTGACGTGTGATGTCCTTGAAATAGTTTTCGAAATAGTCGCTCAAAAAGGTCATATACTCAATGTTGTCGTAAAGCACAGGCTGGTTGACAATATATTCAAGCATCAGATTGTCAGGGTTGGAATATCCAGTTAGAAACTTAAGTGAAGCCAGACGATAATGCAGATAATCATTAAAAAACGGATGATTGATGCCTGCAAAAGTATCTTTTATGACCATCAGAAAAGTATCCACTTTAGCAAAAATCTCTTTTTTATTAATCAGGACAATGTTTTTGCGGATAAAGACATTATAGTTGTAATTCAGTTTCGAAATCAGTTGATTCAACTCGGTTTTGTTTGTGGTAATCACCTTCACATAACAATTCAAAGGATTCAGATAATGATTCACTTTATCCAGTTTATCATTAAAAACCAGATTTTTGATATCGACATTATAAAAACTATTGGGTTCGAGATACATTTCGCCCACATAATATTCTATATGAACAATGGCTAATGCGGTGGAAGGCATATCACAGGCAATTTCGAAACTACCGTTGCTATCAATCTTAACCCGAGCCAGTAGTAACTCTTTTTGCGAAAGATTATCCGCATATCTTTTCAGCAAAATGTATTTTCCTTCGGCTCCTTTGGCAATACCTTTTATAGTAATATTTCCTGCTGAAGCTGATTGAAAACAAAAAGCCGTGCAAAACAATACTACAATTAAAGTGGAATTTACCAGAACCTTTAGCTTCATAAAAGGAATTTAATATCTAACGGAAATTATTTGAAATTATTTTGCACCCGGCCATTGCAATTTTTCAGGGACAAAAGGCCTGATGTCGCCATGATTGCGATAGATATCTCTGATAATGGTCGAACTCAATGCACTTAACTCGGGCAAGGCAACAAGAAAAACCGTTTCAACCTCAGGCAACAATTTCTTATTCATTTGGCTGATACTGCTTTCGAATTCAAAATCGGCAGCCGTACGTAAACCACGCAAAATAAATCCGGCATTCATTTTTCTGCAATAATCAATTGTAAGACCTTCGTAAGAATCTATTTGAATTTTTGGATAGTTTTCGAACACTTCTTTTATCCATTGTATCCTTTGTTCCAACGGAAACATGTACTTTTTTTCGAAGTTTTTACCCACTGCAACAATAATGGTATCAAATAGCTCCAAACTTCTTAATACTACCGATTCATGTCCTTTGGTAATAGGATCAAACGAACCCGGAAAAACAGCTATGCGACTCATAATAACATATATTTCAACAAAAATACGAAGAAACCTGATTGTTTTTACTTTTTTTTAAAAAGATTGATTCATTTGCCAAATCAAATGCAGTTGAAAACATCAGTTTATTTACACCAGTTCCAATGCTTTTTGTAAATCTTTAATCAAAAAATCTGCTTCTTCCAAGCCCACATACATTCGCACCAGATTAAAAGGCAGCGTATTGTTACCAACATTATCCGGATACAACACCGCTGTAGGATACACCAACGATTCGTGCCCTCCCCACGAACAAGCCAAGAGAAAATGCTTCAGAGAATCGCAAAACAAATCAATCTTTTCTATGTCCTGAGTCTTAATAATGAATGAAAATAATCCCCCCGCTCCCTTCATCTGTCTCAAAGCTAAATCGCGTTGCGGATAATGTTCTGCATAAGGCCACATCACTTTTTTAATTTTGGGATGATGCTCCAGAAATTTTACCACCGCCGCAGTAGTTTCCTGAATCTGTTTAAGTCGCACAGGCAGCGTTCGCAAACCGCGCAACATCAGCCAGGCATTTTCAGGTGTAATGATTCCCCCGAAAGTGAGATATTCTTTTTCAAAAATCTTTCTGATCATTTTGCTGTCTGCACAAATCACACCTGCAATCAAATCGCTGTGTCCACCAATATATTTGCTTGCCGAATGCACAATAATATCTATTCCGAAATCTGCAGGATTTTGAAGTAGGGGCGTGGAATAACTGTTGTCGATAATTGTAATAATATCGTGTTTCTTTGCCAGTTCCGCTACTGCTTTCAGGTCCTGAATTTCCATCATAAATGAGTTAGGGCTTTCCAGATAAATCATTTTCGTGTTTCGACGTATCGCATTTTTGAAATTCTCTATCTTGCTTCCGTCAATCATATCCATCTCTACATCAAACCGCTTCAAAACTTCCAAAAAAAGAGTACTGGTCCAGCTATAACAATTTTTCACACAAATCACATGGTCGCCTGCCGACAGATTGGCAATAACAGCAGCACTGATGGCAGCACAACCGCTGGAGGTAATCAATGCATCTTCAGTTTTTTCAAGTGCGGCCATTTTCTTTCTTAAAATGGTGATTGTGGGATTGTTCCCACGCGTATAAAATGGCACGGTAAATTCCTTATCAACATTCTGGCGCATCTCTTCTACAGATGCAAAGCAAAAATTGCTGGTTTTAATAATAGGTGGAGCTACTGCATTGTAATACTCACTCCGCTCTTCGCCCAAATGGTTAATGATTTCTGATATCTCCATATAATTCCAATAAACTTTCAAAAGTAATTAAAAGTAATGGAATCACGGATAGCAACAAGGAATTTACAATTGTAAATCTGCTCATACAAGTTCTATTCACGAAATTGCTTTTCTTTGTTTTGGATATTTTTCAAACTCTTTGTTATCAACTATTCCTTTCAATGCCTGCACAGTCTGCCATATCTCATAATAAGTATTATATAGCGCCACAGGAGCAATGCGTATCATATCAGGTTGTCGAAAATCAGGAATTATCCCCCTTGATTTCAAGGCTTCACAAATGCGCAACGATTCTGTTTTATGAACCACAGATATATGACCGCTTCTTCTGTTGGCTTCCAAAGGTGTAGCAATACTGAAATGATAAGGCGGCTGCATAAGCTCCTGTTGAACCAGATAAATTAAATAGGATGTCATTTTCAGCGATTTCTCTCTGATATTTTCAATGCCTGCTTCCAGCAAAACCTGCATAGAACCTTCCATGGTTGATGAACCCAAAATGCCAGGTGACGATATCTGCCAACCGCCTGCACTTTCGGCATGTTTGAACTCCATCGACAGGTCAAATTGCTTATCCTTAATATATCCAAACCACCCTGCCATCAATGGGTCCATATCAAAATGTTTCTTATTCAAATACAAAAATGCGGCACAGCCAGGCCCTCCATTCATATATTTATAACTGCAGAAAACAGCAAAATCAACTCCCCACTTGCTGAAATGATGAGGCACCGCCCCTGCCGAATGGCAACAGTCGAAGCCAATTAAAATGCCTCTTTTGTGCGCCTCTTTAACCAGATATTCCATATCAAGCAATTGCCCGCTGCAATATAAAACTGATGGAAGATAAACAAGAGCCACTTCATCGGTCATCATTGCCACAATAGTATTTTCGTCAAGCGTTAGCCCATCAGCACTTGGAACCAGCAACAGTTCTTTCTGTGCATCAAATCCCTTCATTTGAATCTGACCCTTCAATGCATAAATATCGGATGGAAAATTAAGAGAGTCGGCCAGAATTTTTGTTTTTTTACCTGCCGGTTTATAAAAAGTACTTATCAGAGAATGAATATTCACGGTAGTAGTTCCTGTAAAAACCAATTCTTCAGGCTCAGCACCTACCAGCTTAGAAGCCAAAGCGCCTATTTCTTCCGCGAAATAAAACCATGGTCTTTGTGCATCAAGCCAGCCTTTTATACCCAAAGTTTTCCATTCGTTAAGCACCCTCAGAAGCGAGGTTTCGGCATCTTTCGAAAGCAAACCCAGCGAATTTCCATCTACATAAATCACATTTTCGGGAATATAGAACCTATTTCTGAAATGTGCTAATGGGTCGGTTTTATCAAGTTCCAGGGCAAATTGTTTATCTGATGAGAAAAAATCTTTCATAGAGTAATTTTTTGGGTTCTTCTTTTATTTAATCAACTTTAGTAATAGTTACGCTTTTGAAGCTACAAATATATAAAATCCATAATAGATGGCAGGAAGTATTTGCAAAAACAAATTTAGCAGTCGGCAAATGGTTTTGACTTTTTTGAATTTTATCTTTGAATTAGCATTCAATGGTTGTTTAAATATCGCAAAATATCTTCCGGCCATAGCACTATTTCTTCCGGCCATTGCACTATATCTCCCAGCCATCGCACTGTATCTTCCAGCCATTGTACTATTTCTTCCTGTCATTGTACTATTTCTTCCAGCCATCGCAATATATCTTCCAACCATTGTACTATTTCTTCCGGCCATAGCACTATTTTTCCCAAACATAGCACTATTTCTCCCAAAAATACCACTATTTCAGCCAGAAATAGTGGCATTAAAAGTTACGACAAAAGTATAGCGAGCTGTTTATATGGTATTTACGCTTATTGCAATATAAAAAAAGAGGCTGTCTAATTACAGACAGCCTCTTTCGAAAATATAATGCCTTAGTAAATAAAGGCAGTTTAAACCATATTAATCTTTGATAAATTTGCGTGTTACCAAAGTAGAGTTATCTTTCAGTAAGGAAATAAAATAAATACCGCTTTTCAGATTATTTACATTCAATGCTGTTGAATTACCAATCACTGAATAGGTATTAACTGTTTGACCCATTAGGTTAGCAATTTTAATTTGATCAACACCTTCGATGTTAAGAATATTCAGCATAGAATTTACAGGATTTGGATACATAACCATGTTATTCTGAATGTTTTCAGCAATACCAATATGAACTTGAATATCTGCAGCATTACGAGGTTCTACTGTAAATAAATTGAAAGTAAAGTTTACGCATCCTGTTACATCATAATTTGTTCCAACAACTGCTGTTGGGAATGGGAACATTAATTTTCCGATTTCGCAGGTATCAGCTGATTGAAGCACTTTCCACCATCCGGCTGTACTGTTTTGAGTACATTTAGCATTGTTCAGATTAACCAACATACCTTCATATTTTTCGTCTTTAACAGTAGTTGTGTTTAATGCGATTGGAGCAGGAACTGGTTTTCCGGTGGCAACTGTTGTAAGATTTGCAATAGTTTTCAACTCTGTATAATTATAATATTCGCTAACGGTACCAACAACCAAAATGCTGTCGCCAAGAACAGGAGAATGTGTATTATCAAATACATAAAGGCCATTCCATGGTGAAAGTCCATCCTGAATAAAATAACCAGAAGCAAAAGAGGCAGTAACAACTCCGGATGTAGTAACAATAGAATCTTTTAAAGGAGAATCGCCTGTTGGTAAAGTAGTATATTGAATATCATAAAGAGTCTTATAGGCAGGAGGTATTAGATTCACAGTAAAATTAACAGTATCAGAAGCATTTGGAACTATAGGAGCATTGGTGTTGTCAACCAATGTCAATATAACTTTATGTACTCCGGCTGTTAAACTAGTAAGTGCAACAGGTGATGCTGCTGAAAACTGAGTAGCCGCACCGCCATCAATTGTATAAGCAATATGACCATCGGTGCCCATAACAAAATTATACAAACTGAAGGCAACGTTAACATTAGCACTGTAAGTTGTAGCTCCGTTTAAAGGTGAAGAAATGATAATGGTAGGTGTTGTAACTCCACAGCAAGATGATAACCAAGGCGTTCGATTGTATTAATGGCAGCATTATCAACAGCAGTGTTGGTTACAGTGGTCCATTCACCAACAGTCCATGTTGGATTTGGAGCGGTAACAATCGCATTGCGGTAATAAGATTGATTGGAATATTGAAAAGTACCCCATGAAAAAACATCCACCAAGGTGGTTCCATTGTACAAGCAAATAATATCAGTAGATGCGGTTGGAGCTGAGCTGGCACCTGTTCCGTTAAAATTTGCACACATATTAGTGTCACCTGGCGTATATGTTAAAACATAAGTAGGTAATGCTGTAGCACCATGTCTGATTAAAAAACACTGACCGGGATTGAGAGTCCCGGTAAGGTTATGCGTATAAGTTGCAGCAGCAGTGTTGTCTGTCTTATTATTGAATGTTTTAATCGTTAATTGAGGACTAGCCAAATCAACGGCTGCAGTTCCCAAATTGGTTATTTCAATAACTTTGTTGTAAGATGCTCCCTCATAAATCTGGGAAATAATTACCTGCCCGAAAGAGGTAAAACTGCCTAACAAAAAGGCAATGATAAAGAAAGTAGAAATTTTTTTCATAGTTTTTTTTTAATTTAAAATATTTTTAAGGTTGATAATTAAGAATTCTCTGTTATTTTTTCAAGCTGCAAAGTTAAGCGAAATTATTTATTTAATGTTTTTTTTGGATTAATTTTTATTTAATTAGACAATAAATCATATATTTGCTTCGTTTCTTAAAAAAATTAATTTGTGAAAGATAGTATTGTTATAATTCCGACTTACAATGAGCGCGAAAATATTGAAAAAATAATTCGAAAAGTTTTTTCTTTAACCAAGCAATTCAACGTTTTAATAGTTGAAGACAATTCGCCCGATGGCACTGCCGATATAGTTAAAACCCTTATGAAAGAATTTCCGGGCAGGTTATTTATCGAAGAACGGAAAGGAAAATTGGGACTAGGGACAGCCTACATACATGGATTTCGTTGGTCGATTGCAAATAATTATCCGTATATTTTTGAAATGGACGCTGATTTTTCTCATAACCCCGAAGATTTGGTTCGGTTGTATGAAGCCTGTAAAGAAAAAGGAGCCGATGTTGCTATTGGTTCGCGCTACATCAATGGGGTAAATGTTGTAAATTGGCCTATGGGCAGAGTATTAATGTCGTATTATGCTTCAGCCTATGTTCGTTTTGTTACCAGAATGAAAATCAGGGATACTACAGCAGGTTTTAAATGCTATACCAAACGAGTGCTCGAAACCATTGATTTAGATAAAATCCGTTTTATTGGTTATGCTTTTCAGATTGAAATGAAATTTACGGCCTGGAAACATGGATTTAAAATTATGGAAGTGCCTATAATTTTTACTGACAGAACAGAAGGACAATCGAAAATGAGTAAGGGTATTTTTAAAGAGGCTATCATTGGTGTGCTTTCTTTAAAAATCAGAAGCTGGTTCAGAACTTATAAAAAAGTAGCTTAAAATTTATTTTAATGATTTTACAATTGTAAATTGCCCATGGGATCTAACTATTATATTCAAAATGCTTTCATAGTAAACGAAAATCAGGTTTATCTGGGAAGTGTTTTAGTTATGGATGGAAAAATTCATGACATCATGACTTATGGTGTTCTTAATGAAAATTTTATCAGCGAAAACAATGTGCAATGTATTGATGCAAGCGGCTTATTGCTATTCCCCGGTGTGATTGATGATCAGGTTCATTTTCGTGAACCCGGATTGACTTATAAGGGAGATATTGCTTCGGAAAGTGCGGCTGCTGTTGCGGGTGGAGTTACCAGTTTTATGGAAATGCCCAATACCCATCCGCAAACCATTACCAATGAATTATTGGAAGAAAAATATCAATTGGCTGCAGCTACCTCAATTGCAAATTATTCTTTTTATCTGGGAGCCACCAATGATAATATTGACGAAATTATAAAATTTAATCCAAATAACAATGCAGGTATTAAGGTGTTTATGGGAGCATCTACCGGAAATATGCTGGTAGATAATACTGAAACCCTTGAAAAAATATTTAAAACACCTCATTTAATTGCCATACATTCGGAGGACGAAACCATCATTCAAAAGAATGCGCAATTTTATAAAGAAACCTACGGAGAAGACCTCCCAATAAAATTTCACCCACTGATACGTAGTGAAGAAGCTTGTTATACTTCTACCTTAAAAGCATACAATCTTGCCATAAAAAATAATACCAGGCTTCATATTCTTCATCTTTCAACTGCACGCGAACTGGAATTTCTGAAAAATGATTTGCCTTTGGAAGATAAAAAAATAACCGGAGAAGTTTGTGTACACCATCTGTGGTTTAATGATTTGGATTACGAAAATAAAGGCACTTATATTAAATGGAATCCTGCCATTAAAACTGAAACCGACCGCGAAGCATTGTTTCAGGCGGTATTGGATGGCACAATAGATATCATTGCCACCGACCATGCTCCACACACACTTGAAGAAAAACAACAAACTTATTTTAAGGCTCCATCCGGTGGGCCTTTGGTGCAACATTCTTTGCTGGCCATGCTGGAGTTTTTTCATGATAAAAAAATATCATTAGAAAAAATTGTGGAAATGATGTGTCATAAGCCGGCAATATGTTTCAATGTGAAGAATCGGGGATTTATCCGTAAAAACTATTTTGCAGATCTGGTGTTAATTGACCTGGATAAGCCCACTATTGTGGATACTGAATCATTGTTGTATAAATGCAAATGGTCGCCTTTCGAAGGTTTTACCTTCAAATCAAAAATTGCATATACTTTTGTTAACGGACAGATGGCCTATAACGGGAGTGAGGTAACAGATGATGTTCGTGGAATGAGATTAGAATTTCAGAGAAGCTGAAAAATCAGTAATTTTGCATCATGATTCGAAAAATCCTTATCCTATTATTTCTCTGTTTTATTTTTGGCTGTAGCTCTAATGATGAGAATATTAGTGTGCCGAAAAACCTGATTCAACCTGAAGAGATGGTGAGTATATTGGTTGATTTTCATTTAATTGAAGCATCAATTGGTCAGGCACAAGATAGACATGAAGATGTGAATCAGGCAACCAATTTTCGATATAATTCTGTATTAAAAAAGCATAAAATCAGTCGTATAAAATTTGATGAAAGCATAGCCTTTTATACCATGCACATGAAAGCCTTGCACAAGATTTACGAAAAAGTGGTTGAAGAATTGAGCGAAACTCAGAGCCGGATTATCAGCAAATAAATATTTGGATTCTGAGGTCCATTAAACAAATAGGACTTAAAGTATCTTTAAATAGGGTATGTCAAAAGTTCTTTAACTTCCAAATGAATGATTCTGGTAAAATGCTTCAAATAAAAATGTTGAGTTCACTTTGAAAAGTAAAAAAGTAGGAAAACCGCCACAGATTCGCAGATTACTTTTCGGAACGGGGAAACGGGGAATATAATTCCCCGTTAGCAGGGGTTATTCTATACATCATCCTGTAAAACAATTGGTTATTTAAAAACAAAAGAAACCTCACCTTGTAGTAGCTATTATAAAATCTCTTGGTTATTTACAGCTAACACGATGATTATGTTTGTCTTGTATTGTTTTTCTATAAACCTAAAACGCCATTTTTGTGACCTAAAAAGCTCTTTTAACGACCTAAAAAGCCATCTTTTAGGTCATAAACGTCCTTTTTTAACCTTAAAACGTCGTTTTTGTGACCTAAAAAATGATTTTTTAGGTCATAAACGTCATCTTTTAGGCCAAAAACGTCATCTTTTAGATCTAAAAAATCATCTTTTTGACCTAAAAAACCATCTTAACGATCTAAAAAATCATTTTTTAGGTCGTTAAAAATGCTTGTCTGTTGGCTATTTTCGGGAATAAGTATTTGCTTGTTTGGGGAACTTGTCTATTGACATGATAGTTCTTTGGGCTAATAGAAGAAAATCATTAAATGTGTGATTGACAGTTATTATATAAAGATCGTGAGGCGTTTCATGGAGGTCGTGAGGCATTTCATGGAGGTCGTGAGGCGTTTCATGAAGGTCGTGAGGCATTTCATGGAGGTCGTGAGGCGTTTCATGAAGGTCGTGAGGCATTTCATGGAGGTCGTGAGGCGTTTCATGGAGGTCGTGAGGCG
>CAYYQJ010000010.1:0-17440 GCA_964473775.1 uncultured Bacteroidales bacterium
TAAAAGAATGGCATATAGGTAAAACTTGGTTACAGAGAGGTTGATGAAGATATTGCGCAGAGGTATTCGATGTTTAAAAAACAGAAAGATGTTTTTAAAACTCTTACCAAACATTACGATAGTATAAACAGATGCATAAAGTAAAAACGCATGCACGGCAGCCACCATATAAGTGGGAGTTCCATTAATGAAGGGTTCTTTGATGAATTGCCAGAATTCGTCGCGCAAAGAATACATAAGGTTAAGCCCCTGCGAATCGATAAACCAATAGAAAAAAAAGTTGAACTGGAAGATGGTAAGAAAACTTTGTCGGGTAAATTGAGGATGCAACATCATATAGTGAATCCACATCAGGAGGGTGATGCTACCTAATAAGGAACCCAGCAACCAATAGAACCAGCGGAATTTGATGTGATTATAATAATCGTGAACCAGCGAAAATATGAAGAGACCTGCGGCAAAGAAAAATCCACTCATATGAATTTGACCAATAAGCGCACCTGCAAGTCCCCATACAAATGCACCCCAGGGCTTGGTACGATAATAATTTGATAGAATGATGATAAAAGAAAGTAAAGGCAGAAGGTCTTGCGCCCAAATTTTGCGCGAAAACAGCACGGCAAGTGGACTTATAGATGCTAAAGCAATGCCCCAAAGCCAAACAGACCTTTCTTTTTCATCGATTTTATACAATGTAAAAAACAAGAAACAAAGAATGGCAGCAATATTAACTATATGAACTACCAGATTCATCTGTAATGGATTGCTTGTGAATTCTGCTATCAAAGCAAATACTCCCAAACTTAAACCCGGATTAACCAATCCACCTCCGCTTTGCATGCCAGCTTCAGGAAAAGTATGATTTTGTGCTGCAAGGTGAGCTTTTTCGTACATCCATTTTTCGTCAACTTTCCATTCCATATCGGCAGGGAAAATCAAGCGGAGGATGATACCTGAAAAGATAATAAAATAAATTATATTGTTTTGCTTCAGGTTAAAAATACTTGCGGTTACTTTATTCGACATATATGGCTTAAAGCGGAAAGACAATAGTGTGTGTTTTTGAATTTTCTGATGCGTTTTTTATTCATCCTCAGCATCTGTCACAATATCTTTTAGCTTGGGCGATTCGTAAATACCATATTTGCCATCGGCATCAGAGTAAATTAAATAAACAGCCAAATCGCTGTGTGTGGCCAAAAATGCAATGGTTTTTTCGAGTCCCATTACCATAAAGGCAGTTGCATACGCATCGGAAGTGATACAATCTGCCGCTAAAACTGTTGCACTTAATAAAATATTGTGTGCCGGATATCCTGTTTTAGGATTGATTTCATGAGAATAACGCACCCCATTTTCTAAATAAAACTTACGGTAATTTCCGGAGGTGTTTAATGATTTGTTTTCGAGTTTAGCTATGGCTTTTAAAGGATTGCCCCCTTCAGGATTATCTATGGGTTTTTCAATACCCACTTTCCAGTTATCGCCATTGGGCTTTTTACCTTTTGCATAAACTTCGCCACCAATTTCTACAATGTAGCTTTTTATCTTTTTTGAATCCAATAATTCCGAAACCAAATCCACAGAATAACCTTGTGCCAGGGCATTAAAATCGAGAGTGATCCGGCTGTCTTTTTTAATCACCTTACCATCTTTTATTTCGACCATCTTATAGCCAATAAATTTCAACAGACTATCCACCATGGCACTGTCCATTTTAGCTTTTTTCTTAAAGCTAAAACCCCAGCCTTTTACCAAAGGACCAACTGTTACATCGAAAGCCCCGTCAGTAGCTTTGGAAACTTCCATGGCTTTATTAAAACAAACAGTAAAATACTTATCGAGCTTTACATCCTTATCATTATTATTAACTCTTGAAATGATAGAAGTAGAATCATAAATCGAAACCGATTTATTGAAATCAGCCAAAAGGTTTTCGATATCTTCCTGATAATTTCTGCTGCTATCATCAAAATAAGTGATATGATAAGTGGTGCCTTGTGCCCTGCCTTCTATTCTGACAGGCTCAAGCTGTGCAAAAGATTTTAGATACAATGAAAGCAGAAAGCAGAAGACAAATAATATTTTATTCATAAAGATTGATATTAAGATTTGGGTGAATGAAATTCTGTAACAAACGAAACAGAATGAAAAATATTTTTCAAAAGTACTAAAAATTGGTGTCATTAAAATCATTTGGAAAGCAATACTAAATGAAATTTGTAAAAATTAATCATCTGTTGCCATAAAAGAAGCTCGGTGTATTTGATTACTTTTGCAAAATATAAGATTGATAATCATGAAAAATATTGCTGTGTTTTGTGGTTCTGCTACCGGAAACCGTGAAGTGTATATTAACAAAACCCATCAGTTGGGAAAGTTATTTGTAAAGAATGATTTTTCGCTGGTGTATGGTTCAGGAAATGTTGGACTGATGGGCGTTTTGGCCGACAGTATGCTGGAAGAAAGCGGAACTGTGATTGGTGTAATACCTCAACATCTGGTGGATGTGGAAGTGGCTCATAAACATATCACCCAAACTTATGTAGTGGACACCATGAGTGAGCGAAAAACATTGATTAACGAACTGTCGGATGCTTATCTGATATTGCCTGGAGGTTTCGGTACATTAGATGAATTTTTTGAAATGCTGACATTGAATCAACTTGGCATTATTAAAAAGCCTATAGGAGTTTTCAATATTGAGGGCTATTATGATAAAATGTTTGAAATGATGGACCATTTTGTTCAGGAAAGATTCGTAAGACCGGAGCATAAAAATTTGTATTTCATAAGCGATGATGAAAACGATTTGATAGCAAAACTCAAGGTATTTGTTCCAACAGAAACCCAAAAGTGGCTTGAAAACTATAAGCATACTAAATTTTAATTATGATAAAGATTGATCAGCAGCTTTGTGATTCAACGATAGAAAAGGCAATTCATTCTCCCCGTAAGCGGATGAATTATAATTTTCATAAGAATGAAGATGCTATTTTACAACGCATGTTGAATGCCCTTGAACCCGGAACTTATGTTCGCCCGCATAAACATGAAAACCCTGATAAACATGAGGTGTTTCTTCTGCTTGCCGGTAAAGCACTGGTGTTGGAGTTTTCGGAGGATGGAAACATAACCGACAGCATTGTTTTAGATACCGAACAAGGTAATTACGGCGCAGAAATTGGTCCTGGCAAATATCATACTATTATTGCGCTTGCACCACATACACTGGCTTATGAATTTAAAGAAGGGCCTTATTTGCCTGCCACTGTAAAACATTTTGCTACATGGGCTCCCGAGGAAGGGAGTATGGAAGTTGCTTCTTATCTGGATTCTCTGATTGCGAAAAGCGGAATTATCTGAGATGAAATTTTTATGGATTATCATTCCCCTGATTATTATGAACTCAGTTGCTGCTCAAAACATGATTCAATCTGCTGATAATAATAAAACCCTGGTGGTAGCTCACCGAGGGGGCAGCCTGCTGGCTCCTGAAAATACATTGGCAGCATTTAAAAATGCCATCAAAATTGGCGCTGCCTATATAGAGCTGGATGTACATCAAACCAAAGACAAAGTTACTGTGGTGATTCATGATAATACCATAAACCGCACTACAACAGGAAAAGGAGCGGTTAATAAAATGTCGTTTGAAAAACTCAGAACTTATGATGCAGGCATTAAATTTTCGAATGAATTTGCAGGAGAAAAGGTTCCTACTCTCGACGAAACTTTAACCCTAATTGATGGTAAATGCAATTTGTTGATTGAAATTAAAAACCCTGACGACTCTGGCATTATAGAAAAAGATGTTGTTAGTCTGATTCAAAAACACAAAGCCTGGTCGTGGTGCGTGGTACAATCTTTCAATTATCTGGCGGTTTATAAGGTTCATCAATTGGATGAAAAAATAAAAACGGCCCTGCTTTTTGTGAAACCAAACATCAATATGATTAAAAACAATACGGAAATGAGCTTTCTGAATGGAATAAATATCTTTCAACGATTTGCTGGGGAAAAAACCATTGAAAAGCTTCATGCCCTGAATAAAACCGTTTTTGTTTGGACGGTTAACAATGCTGACCGTATTGAAAAAATGATAAAAACGGTGCCGATGGCATCATGACCGATAATCCGGTTTTGATGAAGGACCTGATGAAAAGATAATCCATAATTTTTTCTACTTTTGCAAAAACATTTTTCATGGCAATAAACGTTTCAATTCCCAAAGGCACACGCGATTTTTCACCCACAGAAATGATTCGCAGAAAGTACATTTTCAATACTATTGAAGAAGTTTTTCGTCTTTATGGTTATTTACCTATTGAAACTCCGGCTATGGAAAACCTCAGCACCCTTACAGGTAAATATGGGGAAGAAGGCGACCGTCTTATTTTCAAAATTCTTAATTCAGGTAATTTTCTGGAAGGTGTTTCAGAAGGAGATTTTAAAGAAATAAGCACTGCAAAACTCGCATCAAAGATTTGCGAAAAAGCACTTCGATATGATCTGACCGTACCCTTTGCCCGTTACGTAGTTCAAAACCGCAATGAAATCACTTTCCCTTTTAAACGTTATCAGATTCAACCGGTGTGGCGTGCCGACCGTCCTCAGAAAGGACGTTACAGAGAGTTTTATCAGTGCGATGTGGATGTGATTGGAAGCAATTCATTGCTGAATGAAGTTGAGTTGATTCAGATTATAGACACTGTTTTTCAGAAGCTCGGATTGAATATCACCATAAAAATCAATAACAGAAAAATACTTAGCGGGATAGCTGAGGTGATTGGAGAGCCTGAAAAGATTATTGATATTACAGTTGCCATTGATAAGATAGATAAAATCGGCATTGCAAAAGTGAATGAAGAATTGGCAGCCAAAGGTCTTTCTAATTTCGCCATCGAAAAGCTACAACCCATATTGAATCTGAGTGGAAACAATGCTGAGAAAACAGAAAAGATAAAGGCGATTATCGGCAATACCGAAACCGGTAAAAAAGGGGTTGAAGAAATTTCAGGTATTTTTAATTATCTCGAAAATATTTCGCTTCAAACCAAAGTAGAACTTGACCTGACTCTTGCCCGCGGCCTCAATTATTACACCGGTGCTATTTTCGAAGTTAAAGCCAATGATGTAGCTATGGGTAGCATTTGCGGAGGTGGCAGGTATGATGATCTGACCAGTATTTTTGGTTTACCCAATGTTTCCGGCGTAGGTGTTTCGTTTGGTGCCGACCGTATTTATGATGTGTTGAACGAGCTCAATTTATTCCCTTCCGATACCGGTATTTCAACAAAAATTCTGCTGATCAATTTTGGAACCAATGAAGAAAGATATGCTTTGGATGCCCTTGTAAAACTGCGCAATGCAGGCATAGCTTCCGAATTATATCCTGATGCAGCCAAACTAAAAAAACAATTTTCTTATGCCGATAGCCGCCACATTCCTTATGTTGCCATGGCCGGAAGTGAAGAAATTAATGAGCAGTGTTTTAAATTAAAAAACATGCTTTCAGGAGAAGAAAAAAAAATCTCTGTTGAAGAAATGATTGCTGTATTAAAAAATTAGTACATTTGCTCCTCAATTCATCCTAAAATGAATAACTGGCTACTTAAATTCAAAATCAAAATCAATCGCAGCGGATTGTGTTCTTAATTAAGAATTACGAATTCTAAATTTAGAATTCTAAAATGTCATTTCGTCAATGACTATCAATAACTATTTGGTTCTAAAATACCAGTAGTAACCCAATAATTTAATAAACCATTTGTACAGACGTAACATGTTACACAGACGTAACATATTACGTCTCTACCCAATCAACTTAATCAACTTAATAAACTTAAAAAATGAAAACACTAACAATAACAGGAAATAACCTGACAATAGAAGACGTTGTAAACGTTGCCCGTAATAATCAAAAAATAGAATTGCATCCTGATGCAGTTGAAAGAATCGTAAAATGCCGTGCCATGCTCGAGAAAAAACTCGAAAATCATGAAATCATGTACGGTATCAATACCGGAATCGGTGAATTTTCGGAAATCGTGCTGAACGACGATCAGGTTCAGGATTTTCAGAAGTATCTTATTTATAATCACGCTGCAGGTATTGGCGAACCCATGCCTATTGAACATGTGCGCGCTGCAATGTTGAGCCGTATCAATGTTCATGCTCACGGAAATTCGGGCTGCCGCCCTGATATTACGCTTACTTATGTTGAAATGCTTAACAAAGGAGTTACTCCTATGGTATGCAAAAAAGGTTCGGTTGGCGCTTGCGGCGATTTGGCTCCTATGTCGCAGATTGCTTTGTTGCTGATGGGCGAAGGTCATGCTTATTACGAAGGCGAATTGCTCGAAGGCAAAGAAGCCATGTACAGAGCAGGTATTCATGTACCGGGATTGCACGCACGCGATGGTTTGGCTGCCATCAATGGTTCTAATTGCATTACAGGCATTTCGTGTTTGATTTTGCATGATGTAAACAACTTTCTGAAACAGGCCGAAATTGCTTGCGCCATGTCGTTGGAAGCTTTAAAAGCCAATCTGAAACCTTACAACAGTCGTTTACTCGAAGTACGCGGATTCCCGGGTGGAGTTAGAAGTGCTGCTTCTATCCGTAAAGTTACACAAAATGGCGACCTCGCTACCAATAAAATAAAAGTAAAAGTTCAGGATGCATATTCCATGCGTTCAACTCCACAGGTGATTGGCTCGGCTCACGATCAGATTAAATGGGCTCGTTCGCAGGTTGAAATTGAATTGAATGGTGTGGCCGATAATCCTATTTTCTTTGCAGAAGAAAACCTACAACTTTCGGGTGCCAATCTCCAGGGCTGTCCGGTTTCTGTTCCTATGGATATGGTTGGTGCGGTTGTAACTATGGTATGTGTTCTTTCCGAACGCAGAATGAACCGTCTGAACAATCCTGCACTGAGCGTTGGCCTACCTCCTTTCTTAACCAAAGGCGCAGGCATGTTTTCGGGCTTGATGTTGAGCCAATACACTGCCGATATGCAGATTGTTGAACAAAGAATTTTATCTATGCCTTCATGCGTTCAGTCTATTCCGGCTGCCGCTGATCAGGAAGATTTTGTTTCTATGGGGATGAATGGCGTATTGAAAAACATACAGATTATGGATAATGCTTATGGCATTTTAGGTATAGAATATATGGCAGCCGCACAGGCATTAGACCTGCGCGAAAAGTTTGATGAAGAAAAATACAAACTGGGCGACGGAACCAAAGCCGCTAAAGATTGTATCCGCAAACACGTTGAATATCTGGATATCGACCGTCCGTTATATCCTGATCATAATACCATGAAAGCACTGGTTGCTTCATGCGAAATACTTCATGAAGTAGAAAAAGTGGTAGGAAGTCTGGAATAATATTTTGTTATAACCACAGACCTGCCTGCCGGCAAGGCAGGGGAAACAGAGGAAAATCGGAGTTTCACAGAGGAGTAATTTATTGTAGTAATAAATTACTCCTTTTTTTGTTCACTCCGAAATGTAATTTATTTTGGGCTGAAGCCCGATTATGCAGACGTTTTGAATAACCTCGGCATTAATGCTGGGGTTATTAATAAACAAGGCTTTAATAGGCTTTAGCCCTGAAAAGAACATCCTCTAAACTGTCTTTTTTTATTCCTCAAAAAAATTATTGCATTTTTTTTGAGAATTAATTTTGCTATGTCATGAAAATATCAGAATTTTGTTCTAATATTTAAAACAATTAAATTGTATGCCCCTTTCAAAATATGGTCTGTTTCTCTAAAAAGTCTTGTTTTTTCAGTTAAAAACACTGCATCGCAACCAACATTTGCAAGGAATAATATTGCCTTAAAGCATTATAATACTGGCAATAAACTAATACAAACTCACTTCATCGTCTTCAAAATACTCTCTACATTCATCGCTTTTGTTATTACAGTTGCAGCATTTGTAACTACATTTATGATGCTTGTAACTACAAAAACCATACTTGTAAATATGGGATTTGAAAACTGTATCAACAGGAGCGCTTCCTGTGTTTACAGGAAGGATACCTGGCACTACAATAACGACTTTTGTAGATACGGGTAAGGCAACTGTAGCAACAAGAGCTACGCTTGTTTTCACAGTCGGAGCCCATGTAAAAGCAGTTTTCATTGGATTTCTTAAAAATCCATGGCCGGAAAAATCACAGGCATTTTTTACCTTTTTAAATTTCGGCAACTAACTTACAAAATTTAAATTTTAAAAAACAATCCAAATGTCTAAGAAAAAATTAGTAAAAAAATTGATTATAGTGCTACTATTTTATGGTATAGCACTTGAAGAAAAACTGCAAAAAATGTTTAATATTGCAACAGCTCATGCAGCCAATGCAACCCTGGTGCCAGGTTTAACTCCGGCACCATCAGCAATATTAACCAAAATAGCAGCCACAAGAACATTAATTAGTAATCGTGATGCACTTGCAGAGCAAATGAAAAGTATTACTCAACAAATAACTGACAATGTTGACGATTTGACTAATACTTATGTGAGTGAATGGGCTACACAAACGCAGAACGCCGGAATAACTGAGGCAAATGCCCTATTGTTAGG
This sequence comes from uncultured Bacteroidales bacterium, assembly GCA_964473775.1. Lineage (GTDB taxonomy): Bacteria > Bacteroidota > Bacteroidia > Bacteroidales > CAIWKO01 > CAIWKO01. Next base: position 8,601 of record CAYYQJ010000010.1, read on the forward strand.
CTATTCAGTTAAAGGCAAAAAAGAAGCAGTGCCTCTTCCTGAAAACAGTGCTCCTTTGATAAAAACGATAAACATAAATGTACATAGTCAGCATACTATATCCATTATTAACACGCTGTCAGGAAAAACGGGATTGCCTGAAGGTGTTTTGCGCATAGATGTTTATGGACAAACCGGCGGCACCCGTCCTGCCGATTTGGCTGCATTGATGGCAAATGGCGGCGGCTATTTAGGCCAGGCCAGCAGAGGCAAATTTGTGTATAATTTCAATGTAAGCAAACCAGGCGACGTTGAATATTATATTGCTGTTTATGTTGATAAAACTACCAAAAAACCCATCAGATTCAGCATGGTTGAAAGTGGTGTTTTGGTATAATCAACAAAAATAGAAAAACTCATCCTGCAATCTTTTTTGATGTGCTGATTGGAGGGGGTTAGAGGGTGAGTTTTTTTGATTATTATATTAATGAATAAAGTATCTTTGAAAAAAATTTGGTGGATGCCAGATACCACTAAAAAAAACGGGGCGGAAACTGAAAAGCCGGACGAGTAGGTGGAATTTTAAATTAACATTATGAATAAAAATAGCAGCTAAACAATATTAATTATGGAAATCACACTTTTATTTTCGTGTAATACCTGCAGATATATAGATTAAATTTCGCACCTTATTTCGCACCTGGAATAAATAAATATGCGGCTAATACAAAGGGAGTAGTTGTTGATTAGAAAGAAATCCTACGTAGTGCCAAAAAAACTGATCATCTTCAAACTATTATGTGCAAATTAGAAAAGTACAAATTGAAAGAAATGGACGAAAACAGTTAACATTTTATGAATTATTGTCAGCGATTAGCAAATAGCAGACAATTTTTACTTGACTTATTCGATAGTCGTAAAAAATCGAAATAAAATATTAATCAAACAATTAAAAATTAAATCAAAATGAAAACCATAAAAAAATTATCGTTAATAGTAATTTTTATTTTAAGCTCAATAACAATTTTTGCTCAAAATGATATTATAACCAGACATAATGGAGATACAATAAAGGGAACTGTTATCCGATCAACAGAATACACCGTAGTTTTCACATATGTAAACGAAACATCAGAAAACACATTAAGTAAATATGCCATTTCAAAAATTATATATGGTAAAAGCGGTCGAATTGAAAAAGTAACAGATAAAATCACCGTAAATGGGGAGGATGATTGGGAAAAAGTAATAGTTCTTGAAGAAAAGTCGTATATCGCTGGATTAACAAAAGTTGATGAAATTAGAGGAAAAACTGCATTTATTAACATGCAAACAGGAAATACTGGAGATAAAAAAGCATTAAAAAACCTAAAATCAGCCGCAGCAAAATTAAATTGTCCGTTTGTATTGATTACATCAGAAAAGTCAACCGTTGGTTCCAAATCCAATAATCTAGGTGGATCCCAAAGCATAAAAACAGGCTTTGCCTATAAATATTAAAAAGACTATCTGTTGGTTACATTAGTGATTGCTTTTCCCAGTTAGCTTCAGGTTAGGCGAAGGTTCTACCTTCGCCTTTTCTATCAAGCTAATGCCAAAATAATTTGGGTATTAAAAACAATAAAAGGCTTGCAATAAATGGGGTAAGCCTTTTTTTATAATGATTTAATAAGTGAATCAGTGGCAATTTATAACTGTATCTGTGAAATCTGCCAGATTTAAAAACCTTCTAACTATTTCACCCCAGTTCCTTCCCCGGACTCCAAAAAACCTTATCAAAACTCTGAATCTGGTCATCCACAATTTCTATTCCCTCACTTTCCAGCAATTCCTGCATCACATGGCTTCCCCCGTTCGGCGGCAGGCTCTGCCTCCGCCGGAATATCTGTTGCCTGGTCAGGGAGGTTAAAGCAAAGGATTCAGGTTTGTCTTAATACAAAAAATAATCTTAACTTTGCAGTAATTAAATTAAACGTTATGGAAATAGCAATCAGTTCGGGTCGTTCATCCAAACCCAAAATATATAAGCTTAGTCGTGAAAAATACAAGGTCGTTATTGAACTATTAGACTTTATAGCTGATGACATTGTTAACGAAAACAGTAAAGAATACAAATTGTTTTTAGGTGAAGAAATTAAAAAGGCACTGAAAACCCGCCGTGTTAAGTCGGGAAATTCATTACGTGATATTATCTGATTTATGGCTTGGAAAGTTTCTTATCGTACAAGTTTTTTACGCAACTTTAAAAAGTTGGACAATATGATTCAGCAAGAAATATTAGACATTGCCGATAAAATACAAAATGGGGAAGATAAAGAACCATTGCGTTACAATTGGGGTGATTTTTATTCATGGCATTTTAATCGCAAACCAGAATATCGATTGATTTACTCACGTTATAAATGCCTTATACTAAACAAGGAAAAGTCTAATTTATGTCAGTTTGCCGATATAATACACACTCCAACTGAGCTAAAAGCCTGTGATGGACTAATTGAATTTGTATTAGTTGATACACGGGAAAATTTTAATAAATTGTACAAAACAAGCAAATCGGTAATAAAAAAATACAGAAGATAGCTTTTGTTGAATTTCAATATTTTAATAAACTTACACCGTAGCGAGCAGCTTAGCCAAAGGTTCTACCTTCATCATTTCTATCCCCAGCTCACAAGGAATTGCATTCCCCGCATCCAAATAATCAGTGAATCAGCGGCAATTTATAACTGTATCTGTTAAATCTGCCAGATTTTTAAAATCTGGCAGATTTAAAAACCTTCTAATCATTTCACCCCAGTTCCTTCCCCGGACTCCAGAAAACCTTTTCAAAACTCTGAATCTGATCATCCACAATTTCTATTCCTTCACTTTCCAGCAATTCCTGCATCACATGGCTTCCCCCAAAATGATGTTTCCCTGATAACATTCCCATGCGGTTAACTACGCGGTGGGCAGGAACAGGAAATTTCATGCTGTGCGCCTGATTCATGGCCCAGCCTACCATTCGTGCCGAACCTTTTGTTCCTAAAAACTCTGCAATAGCTCCGTAAGAGGTAACCCGTCCATAAGGTATCAACCTGACAACTTCATAAACCTTTTCGAAAAACGATTCGTTGTTATCAGATATTTTTTTCAATGTAAATTATAATGTAAAATTCAGATAGCAGATGGGCTGCCCTTTTGCCAGAAACATAGATTCGTAATACGTCTGAAAATGCTTTGCCTCATTATCCAATTCGGTTTGATACAAATCATGAGTATGATATAATAAGGTATGACCTCGCTGTGCTATCACTTCCAGAGTATAATCAAACAAGGGTATGTTGTCTGTTTTCAGATGGATAACCGAATCATTTTTTAAGAATTTGCTATAGCGATCCAAAAAAGGCGGACTCGTGAGTCGTTTGTTTGTTCTGGGTTTTTGAGGCTGTGGGTCAGGAAAAGTAATCCAGATGCCGCTTACTTCATCTTTATCAAAAAACTGATTAATTTGTCCTATCGGAATCCTCAGAAAACCCACATGATTCATATTGTTTTCGATGGCAGTTTTAGCACCCTTCCACATGCGGGCACCTTTAATATCAACACCCAGATAATTGATTTCGGGATATCTTGTTGCCAAACCAACGGTATATTCACCTCGACCGCAACCCAATTCCAGCGTAATGGGATGATCGTTTTTAAAAAAATCTTTGCCCCAGTTTCCTTTCAGTATGTGGTCGCCGGCATGATAATAATTGACAGGTTGAATAAAATTTTCGAATGTTGCGGTTTCCGCAAAACGCTTCAGTTTGTCTTTTCCCACTAATAAATTTGATTACATTTTCATTAACCACGCATTGCGGTTTTCTTCTTTATGAATCTTATTCATGGCCGAAGCAGCCGATTCTTCATTGTCGTAACAATTGATATAAACTTTAAACAAACCATTGCCTTCAGGTTCAATAATTCCTGCAGTAGCATAGCCTTTACTGATCAAACTGTTTTTATAATTTTCAGCAAGTTCGCGGCTTTTGTTGCAACTTCCGATAATAAAAAATTTGCATTCAGAAGAAGTAGCCACCTGAGTGGTGTTTTCTTCATTTACACTAATTTCGGCCACAGTATCATTATTTATCAGACAAGGATAAAGGATGGAAGTAGTGTCTTTTTCTTCAAAAACATTGTATTTGGAGGATAGTTCAAAAGGATTGTTGTTGGCAAACGGGCTGTTGAGTCTTGGGTTAAAACTAAAAGGAATTTCAGTTTTTACTTCTTTAGCCGAACTATCGAAAAATCCGGAAACCAGATTAGAATAATTGGTAGCAGCATTCTGTATGGCTCCAAAATTCATAAATCCCCAAACAAATACGGCGGCAGCAGGTATGCTAATGATAGCTACCTTGCCTAACACATTATTCTTTTTCTTTTCCGAACGGAAAACTTTCGATTCGGTAAATGCTTTTTCTATGCGTTTTTCTATGCCTTCGCGCTGAATGGCAGGCGATGTAAATCCGCTAAGCCCGAATGAAGAAAGCAAATAATTGGTTTCTTTATCAGGATTAAAATTATAATGTTGATGTTCGTCAAGATAAATGGTACCTACTTTGGTAATGCCTAATTTTTTATCGTTTGTCAGGGTGTTTTTGGCATCCTGAACAAAGTTATAAATTTCGTGTAAAGCCTTTTCGTAAGAAATGTTTTCTTTACCTGCAATATAATGTGCAAGAATACCATCGTTGGTGGTAAGACTGGCATTAAACAATATTTCTTTGCGGGGCGGAGTAAAACTATGCGATACCGGATGAATGCTGGCAGAAACCGGATTGGCTATAAAACCTCCAAATCCAGGAACTATCACACAATTGTGTTGATACAACAACTCGCTTATATATTGAAGCACATTCATTTGATTATTATTAAACTCTCCTTTTTGATTCAGCTAAATTACTAAAAAAAACTCAGGTTTCGCGTGATTATTTATAATTCTTTATTCATTTTTCATCAGCATCAAATCTCAGCAAATCGTCAGGAACATCCACCGAATGACTTTCATATTCTGTTTCCAGCGTATAAATTTCAAATCCGTTTTCAAGCCATCTCAATTGTTCAAGCGATTCGGCTGTTTCCAGCATACCGGCTTGCAATGCAGTGATATATTGCAAGGTTTCGGTACGATAAGCATAAATGCCAATGTGCTTGTAGTACGTGTGAAAGTTGATCCAGGTTTCATGAGTTTTGTCACGCATATACGGAATTGCCGTACGCGAAAAGTAAATAGCCTTATGTAATTTATTGACCACAACCTTTATGGTATTCGGATTAAACAACTCTTCGGCATGGTTTATTTTTTTTATCAGTGTGGCAATATTCACCACAGGATTTTGGAAAGCCATGGCCACCAAATCTATCTGTTCGGGGTGGATATAAGGCTCATCGCCCTGAATGTTGATTGCTACATCCACTTTGCTATTTTCAGATATCAGTTTATCCACCACTTCATGACATCTTTCGGTTCCGGTGCGATGCGTGGTTGATGTCATTATAACATTTCCGCCAAACGATTTTACATGATGATAAATCCGCTCATCGTCGGTGGCTACATACACTCCTGCAAGGGATTTGGTTTTTGAAGCCTGTTCATACACCCGCTGAATCATGGTTTTTCCATGAATCATCACCAATGGTTTCCCCGGAAATCTGGTGGATGCATAACGTGCAGGTATGATGCCGATAATATTCATTTGAGGCTTAATTTGCGAGTGCGGATTTCCCTCTACAATTATTTAAACAATCCGTAAAGTTCGGCGTTGATGTTTTCGATAAACTTTTCGAGGTCGGCCGAATTGTTGGCAAAATCTTTATCATCCACATCCACAACAAGTAATTTCCCGCTGTCGTAAGATGATATCCATGCCTCATATCTCTCGTTCAGTCGGGTGAGATAATCAATGCGGATGGAGTTTTCGTAATCGCGTCCGCGTTTCTGAATCTGACGCACCAAAGTTGGAACCTCGGCCCTCAGATAAATAAGCAAATCGGGTGGTTTAATAAAGGTAACCATCAGGTCGAAAAGAGACTTATAATTATCAAAATCTCTTGTAGTCATCAATCCCATGGTGTGCAAATTGGGCGCAAATATCTGCGCATCCTCATAAATGGTACGATCCTGAATGATGGTTTTGCCGCTTTCGCGAATCTCAACAATCTGTCTGAACCTCGAGTTCAGAAAATAAATCTGCAGATTGAACGACCATCGTTGCATATCTTCATAAAAACTGTTGAGATATGGATTGGTTTCTACATCTTCATAATGAGGCTCCCATTTGAAGTGTTTCGACAGAATACCTGTTAATGTGGTTTTTCCGGAGCCTATATTTCCTGCTATCGCTATATGCATAATTCTGAATTTTCTTTTTACAAAAATAAGATTTTTGGATAATAAAAGCGGCTATTAATTAAACTAGTTTAAAAATATTTTAATAAGATTCCTTAAACTACTGTTTTGTGTAATACTTTTGTAAAAAAATACGTCTATGCAATTCCTGAATATTCTGTTGATTGTAATCCCTCTTGGCTTGGCTCCCGGAGTGGGTATCACCTTTTTTATTTACTTCCGTGATAAATATGAAAAAGAACCTTTCCGTTTAATTCGAAATAGTTTTTTATTTGGATTGCTCAGCATTGTGCCTGCCATCTTAATAGAAATTGGCTTTGGCAAACTGGGCATAGAAGAAAATCAGAATCTGCTAAAAACCCTGATTTATGCATTTTTTGTGGTGGGCATAGCCGAAGAAATGAGTAAGTTTTTTTTCCTTAGGGTGTATGCTTACCGCAAAAAAGATTTCAACGAACCTTTTGATGGCATTGTATATTCTATCATGATTTCCATGGGGTTTGCCACCCTCGAAAATGTTATGTATGTTACTGTTGGAGGAGTGAGTGCTGCCTTGCTTCGTATGTTTACAGCTGTGCCTTTACATGCCGTGTGCGCCATATTTATGGGATATTTTGTTGGCAAAGCCAAATTTTCTAAACATCCTTTTCTGAACATGATGCTGGGATGCAGTCTGGCGGTTTTTATGCATGGACTGTACGATTTCTTTTTATTTCAACAGTTGATGGCCGGACTTGCCATTTTATCCTTCATCGCTTTGGCCGCAGCCATTGGAGTATCGTTTATTGCCATCAATCAATCGGAAAAGGACTCGCCATTCAGGAAGGGAATGAGTTCGTCAAGTTCATCAAGTTTGTAAAGTTTATCAAGTTCATCAAGGTAAACAGTGAATAAAGGAAGGCTATGCTTTATATTGTAGGTTTACTCCAAAATTGGGGTATAGTCTTTCGCTGTTAGTAGCGAATGTTTTTGAGTATTGTTTTTGTTTTTAGTAGGCATTCATTGTCATAAACCGAAAATCATTATCTAAATAACTCGATTTATTCAATCAACTTGATCAACCGAAATCCTCAATTAAATTAAGTCACTCTAAGCGCTTTAGCATATCTTAGTCTCTCCTATTTGATATATCTCATTAAAAAAAAGCACCCTGGCTGTGGAAATGACACTACTTTTGTGAGTGAATACTCACTTACAATTATGGAATCAACATTAAGCAAACGACAAACAGAAATTATTGATGCTGCCATCAAACTTATTGGTGAAGGCGGCATTCAGGCATTAACCATTAAAAATCTTTCGGCCGAAATTGGGGTAGCCGAAGCAGCCATCTATCGTCATTTTAAAAGTAAAACCGAAGTGTTGAGTACGCTACTGGATTTTCTGGGACATATCATCGTGTCGCATTACGAAAGTGTAAACGCCATGAAAGCCGATTCGTTTACCAAAATAAAAAAGATGATTTCGGGGCAGTTGAAACTCTTTGCCGAAAATCCGCCTTATGCATTGGTGATTCTTTCGGATGGATTATATAAGAACGAAAAGAGTCTGCACGAAAAAATTTTCAAGATCATGCAAAAAGCAAGAGCCACCTTTATTAGTATGATAGAAGAAGGACAAAAAGCCGGAGAAATCAGAACGGATATTGCCAGCGACCAAATTGCCTTTGTAATTATGGGCAGTGTGCGGCTGAAAGTGAATCAATGGAGTATTTCAGGATTTAGTTTCGATTTACAAAAAAGAGGAGTCGAACTTATAAACACTATTAAAACACTGATTCAGGCTCCAAAGAGTGAGGATGTCAAATAATAAAACTAAATAATTTTTTATAAAAACTGTACCAAATGAATGCAATTGAAATTAAAGATGTAGCTATAAACCCCAATCCCCATGGAGTTGAAACCCGTAAGTTTCACGAAAACGAACATGTACAGGCAGTACATATTACTCTAAACCCAGGTGAAAAATTAAAGAAGCATGTTACTGCTGTGGATGTTTTCTTTTATGTGTTGGAAGGAATCGGAATTGTTGAAATAGGCGACGAAAAGAAAGAAGTAAGCAAGGATACATTTATTGATAGTCCTGCCCATATAGCTCATTGCTGGTATAACGAAAGCAATGAAATATTAAAAGTATTGGTAGTGAAGACTCCAAAGCCATCAGGGATGGCTAAAATATTATAGAAACCAAAAATTAAATCAATTACAAATTAAAATTAAATTAAAAATGAAAACAAAAAAACTTTGGTATGCATTTATTGCAGTAATGGTAATATCTTTTTCAATATTGGGATATTATGGTTTAGAAATCTATCACAAAGCGCCACCTATTCCCGAACAAGTTGTTAGTGCGGATGGTCAGGTGCTGTTTACGGCTCAGGATATTAAAGATGGACAGAATGTATGGCAATCAATAGGTGGTCAGGAATTAGGCACCGTAGATCGGAAGAGCACACGTCTGAACTCCAGTCACCTGAAGCTATCTC
>CAYYQJ010000011.1:0-17159 GCA_964473775.1 uncultured Bacteroidales bacterium
TTAGCTTCAGGTGACTGGAGTTCAGACGTGTGCTCTTCCGATCTCTTATCTGCACAAGCTGGGCCGCGACATTTCACCTATGCCATTAAACTTGCCAAAGAAAAATAAATAATATGGGTTTTGTTGGCGAAGTGTTACGTGATGCAGGGATACAATGGTATTATATCGTTGGATTATTGATCTTTTTGACCTTGTTTATCGTAATTGTTTACCGCACCGCTAAAATTCCGAAATCGGTTTTAAAACACAACAAAGAATCCATTTTAGAGAACGACGAAACCACTGAATTACATTAAAATATTAATACCGTATAATATGGCTGAAGATATTACAGACAACAAAAACAACATCGCACAGCACGATGATTCTAACGAACACGTTTACGATGGGATAATAGAATTGCATAACCCAGCCCCCTATTGGGTACTTCTGCTGTTTTTCGTAACCATTGCCTTTTCAGGAATGTATGCTATCAGGTATTTTGGATATCCCAATAGCAAAATGGATCAGGCCAACGAGTATAAGGCCTCTGTAGAAGAGCAGAAACAGAAAATGAAACTGGCTGCCGGCAATGGGAATTCATTGAACGATAAGGAGAAAATTGCTGCTGGCGAAAAGCTCTTTAAAACAAAAGGCTGTGTAGTTTGCCACGGACCCGATGGTGGCGGAAACAAGATAGGCCCCAATTTGTGTGATGATTTTTGGCTCAATGGTTGTCAGCACGAAGATGTGGTGCGCACCATCACCGAAGGCAGACCTGAAAAGGGCATGAATCCTTTCAAATCTGTTTTATCTGAAGCTCAGATTGATCAGGTGGCTACCTTTATATTGGGCCAATTGGCGGGTTCCTCTCCTGCTGATCCTAAAGATCCTCAGGGAACAGAATGCAAGTAGGCAATTTTTAGCCTTTATATTCATCAAACCCTGAAAGCAGGGTAAATTTATTATTCCATGGAAAAAAATAATGATCCATCGTTTCGCGACAAGCCGGTAAATCTGGATGAATCGGGTAACCGTAAATGGATTCGTGCCCAACAACCCAAAGGCAAATGGTACACAAGGCGTACCATTTTTGCCTGGTTTTGTGTAGCCTTCCTGGTATTGGCTCCAATTATCAAAATACATGGCAACCCCATCATGTTGCTTGATATTGCCCACCGCAAATTCTCTTTGCTGGGAAATCTGGTATGGGCACAGGACACTTTTATCATGGCCCTCATCATGTTGGTAGGTGTCGTCAGCATTGTGCTGTTCACGGTGGTCTTTGGCCGTTTGTTTTGTGGCTGGGCCTGCCCTCAGACCGTCTTCCTCGAAATGATCTTCCGCCGCATCGAATACCTTTTCGAAGGCAACCATCGCGGCAGTGCACGCAAACAACCCGAAGGCATTAACCGCACCCTGCTCATAGTCGGGAAACATGCTTCGTTCATTGTTGTTGCTATCCTTATTACCAATGTGTTTGTAATGTGGTTCACAGGGCCTGAAAAACTTATTGAGATCATCACTTCACCCATCAGTGAAAACCAATTAGGATTTCTTTTCATGATAGGAATCTCCATTTTCTATTATGTGGTCTATGCCTTTTTACGTGAGCAGATATGCACCTTCTTTTGTCCTTACGGAAGATTGCAGGGTGTTCTGCTCGATTCCAAATCGATATCGGTTATCTATGATTACAAGCGTGGCGAACCCCGCGGCAAAAAAGATGGTGGCGATTGTATCAACTGTGGTCAATGTATTGCTGTTTGCCCAACAGGAATAGATGTGCGCAACGGGACTCAGCTCGAATGCATCAACTGCACTGCCTGTATTGATGAATGCAACACCGTGATGCAAAAAGTAAAGAAACCCGGCAACCTCATACGTTTCGATTCTTATCATGGCATAGAAACAGGCAATCGTTCAATAGCCAATTTCCGCACCTATGCATACTCTACCGTACTGGTTATATTAATGGTCGTGCTTGGCATCACTGTTTCCAACCGCAGTTCTTTGGATGTGACTATCCATCGTATGCCGGGCACCATCTGTCAGGAAATTGATTCGGTTACAGTTTCCAACATCTATAATGTGAAGATCATCAACAAGACCAATGAGCAGAAGCACATTACCTTTAAGCTCATGGATATGCAGAACGCCAAACTTGAGTTTACCAACAATATCGCTACTCTTGAAGGCGCCAAAGCCGCCGAAAGCGTGCTTATGATACAACTTCCCAAGACAAGCATTCACACCCGAAGCACCGATTTGAAAGTGGGTGTTTATGAGAACGAAAAGCTGATTACTGTAAATACTATTAATTTTATTGGTCCTCAAAACAGAAACAAATGAAATTTAACTGGGGTCACGGCATACTTATCTTCATCATTCTGTTTTTGATTCTGATAGGAAGCTTCGTCATTTTTGCCCTCTATCAATCGCAGGACCTGGAATCCGACGATTATTACGACAAGGGAGCCGGATATTCAAATCAGATTGAGGTCAACAAACGCTCAGACCTTTACAAAGACAATATCACCTTGACATCCTCTCAATCCGGGGTTCAGATAGGATTATGTAAAAGTCTGGCTTCTTCCGGCGACTCCATCCACATCTATTTCTACCGGCCTTCCGATAAAAAATCTGACATTCAATTTAACTGCCTGATGACGGAAATGATAAACCTTCCCGCATCAGAACTGAAGAGCGGCCGTTATGTGGTTAAAATATCATGGACCCATAAGGGAGAATTATTTAACGTGAACAAAGACCTAATCATTCCCTGATGGAAATCATTTTTACAGGTTTTCTGCTCGGTATTATGGGCAGTTTTCATTGTGCAGGTATGTGTGGTCCCATTGCACTGAGCCTGCCATTAAGAGGAAATACCTCTGCTGAGAAACTAATGAGCGGACTACTATACAACTTGGGACGCACCCTGATGTACGGCATTATGGGAGCCATTTTTGGCCTCATTGGTCAGGGTATGTATCTGCTGGGATTTCAACGCTGGATATCCATTGCCATGGGTGCCCTGATGATATTTTCCGTTTTGCTGCCCTTGGTCTTTAAGAAATTGGAGTTCTCCAAACTCGACCTGTTCACAGGCTTCATCCGCAGAGGACTGCAAAAACTGTTTACCTTTCGTTCCTACGGAGCCATGTTTCTGATAGGTATGCTCAACAGCCTGCTTCCGTGCGGACTGGTCTATATGGCCATCATTGGGGCTGTCGCCATTGGCAATATCTGGTATGGGAGTCTTTACCTCATCCTGTTCGGATTGGGAACCCTTCCTATGATGCTTACCATTTCACTTATAGGTAATGCCATTACGGCCAATGTCCGAAGCATGCTCAATAAGATCGTTCCTTACATAGTAATACTCATTGGCGTTATTTTCATCTTCCGTGGCATGTGCCTGGGCATACCCTACTTGAGTCCTTCCAAAGAAAATCTGGAACAGACCATTTTCATGAAGCACAAACCCACTGAAGAAATGCCCACCGAGGCTCCCTGTTGCCACAATAATAAATAATAAACTTCCCCATGCAGCCCGATAATGCCTGTGTTCACTGTGGTGCCGATTGCGGCAAGGCTCCCATTATCTGGAACGAACATCAGTTTTGTTGTAACGGTTGTATGCAGGTGTATCGAATTCTCAACGAGCATAAGTTGACTCAATATTATACATTGGCCAAAGTGCCCGGCATCAAAACAGAGGAAGTGCTCTATAAAGGCAAATACGCCTATCTCGAAAAGGATGAGATTAATGAAAAGTTGTATGAATTTCATGAGAACAACCTGGCCACGGTTACCTTTTATATCCCAGCCATACACTGCATTTCATGCATATGGCTGCTAGAGAACCTGAGTAAGCTCAATACGGGCATCAACCAATCCTCTGTTAATTTTGTTCAGAAACGCTGCAGCATCACTTTCAGAACCGATGAGATATCCTTGCGTCAACTGGTCGAATTGCTGGTATCTATTCACTATGTGCCCGAAATTTCGTTGCAACTGCTCGATGGAAAAGGGAAGAAGCGCCAAAGCAGGTCGCTTACTTATAAGATAGGTGTTTCGGGATTCATAGCCGGCAATGTGATGCTGTTCAGTCTTCCCGTTTATTTCAATGGCAAACCCCTCGAAGATTCGCTGGGGGTGTTTTTCAGTTATATCTGTTTTATCCTCACCCTGCCTCTGGTTTTTTATTGCGGCAGCGACTATATCATTTCGGCATGGAAGGCTTTGCGCAAAAAACATGTCAATATCGACCTGCCCATTGCTTTAGGTATACTCACTTTATTTGCCGTTACTACTTTTGAGGTATTTACCGGACGCGGACAAGGATACTCCGACAGCCTTTCGGGATTTTTGTTCTTTCTGCTATTGGGCAAATGGTACCAAAGCAAAACTTACGAGGCCCTTTCTTTCGACCGTGACTATAAATCCTATTTCCCCATTGCGGTTACCAAAGTCACCGACGAGGGCGAAGAGAACCTCCTTCTCAAAGACATTCAGGTGGGCGATGTGCTGCTGATACGCAACAAAGAACTGATACCTGCTGATGCCATGCTGCTCGAAGGTATTGGCCTAATCGATTATAGTTTCGTCTCAGGTGAATCCACCCCCATACGTAAAGAAGCCGGTGAGGCTCTATATGCCGGAGGCATTCAGGTGCAGGGAGCTATCACTATAAAGGTAGCCCGCGAGGTAAGCCAGAGCCACCTCACTCAATTATGGAATCGTAGTGAAATCCGTCAGCCATCGTCCAAACTGCTGCTTCCCCTCATCGACCGCATCAGCGTGTGGTTCACCGCCATCATCATTGTGCTGGCTGCTTCCGGTTTTGCTTATTGGTGGCTGCACGGACAACAATTTCATGATGCTGTGCTGGTCTTTACTTCTGTTTTGATAGTCACCTGTCCCTGCGCACTGGCACTTGCGCTGCCTTTCACTTTGGGCAATTCGGTTCGTTTGCTGGGTCAGAAGGGGGTATATCTGAAAAACACACAGACCATGGAAAACCTCACCCGCATAGATACCATGGTTTTCGACAAAACGGGCACCATCACCATACCCGACCAGAACAACATCATTTATACAGGGCAGCCCCTCAGCGAAGAACAAATCATTGCCCTTGCTTCACTGGTGCGCCAATCTACTCATCCCCTGAGTCAGGCCTTATCCAGGCATTTCGAAGCTATCCCTACACTGGCTGTTACCGGATTTGTAGAAGTGTCGGGAAAAGGAACGTTCGGATACGTGGCAAACACGAAAGTGAGGGCAGGTTCGGCCGCTTATCTCAATCGCAAAGACAACAATGAACAGGGCACTGCCGCCCGGGTTTTCGTTAGTTTGGATGACCAATACTACGGTTATTATACCATAGGCAATAAATACCGCGAAGGTTTTCTGCAGTTTGCCGCCCAACTGCGTAAGGATTTCAAACTCTACCTGCTTTCGGGCGATAACTCCTCCGAAAAGGAAGTGCTTAAGGATTATTTCGACGAGGATGCCCTGCACTTCGAACAGACGCCACAGGATAAGATGGATTTTATCAGCCGCCTGCAGCAACAGGGCCACAATGTGATGATGGCCGGCGACGGCCTCAACGATGCCGGCGCTTTTATGCAAAGCAATGTAGCCGTGTCGGTGGCCGACGATATTTACCATTTTTCGCCCGCAGCCGACATCATCATAGAGTCGGGGCAATTCCACATATTGGCACAGATGCACCGTTTTGCTCGTCAATCTCTCAATATGGTGAAGGTTAGCTTTGGCATCTCTTTTCTTTACAACATCGCGGGCCTCGCCTACGCCCTTTCGGGGCATATGACGCCCGTGGTAGCCGCCATATTAATGCCCATCAGTTCGGTATCGGTGGTGGCATTTGCTATATTCGGGACACAGTTGCTGGGGAGGAAGACATTGAAATAGTTCGGAGTAGGGAGTGCTTAAGGTTTTGAGTTTATTGTTATTGTAATTCTTAAATTGCTATGGCAATTATTGACAACCTTGAAACTTCCTGATCTTTATAATTTTGATTCTAACTTTCCAATAATATCTTTCTTCCATTCCGAAAAGCATCCTTCGTTTATTTTTTTGCGGGCTTCTTTTACCAGCCATAAATAAAAAGCAAGATTATGCTGACTGGCTATCATGGCGCCAAGCATTTCGTTTGACTGAAATAAATGACGCAGGTAAGCCTTTGAATATTGGCTGTCGACATAAGAAGTGCCTTCTTCATCAATAGAAGAATAATCGTCTTTCCATTTCTCATTCTTAATGTTGATGCGGCCATTTTTGGTAAACAGCCAACCATTGCGACCATTTCGGGTGGGCATCACGCAATCGAACATATCCACACCCAGGGCAATGGATTCAATGATATTGGAGGGAGTTCCAACACCCATAAGATAACGGGGTTTATCTTTAGGAAGAATGCCGCAGACCAGCTCAGTGATTTCATACATCTTCTCTGCAGGTTCGCCTACGGATAATCCGCCAATGGCATTGCCTTCGCGGTCATAAGAGGAAATGGTTTCGGCTGAAATCTTACGCAAATCGTGAAAAGTGCTTCCTTGTACAATAGGAAAGAGCGACTGATGATGACCGTAAAGTGGCTCAGTGGAATCAATGTGTTTGCAGCATCGGTCGAGCCAGCGATGAGTCATTTTCATGGAATCCTGAGCGTATTTATATTCGCAAGGATAAGGAGTGCATTCGTCGAAAGCCATAATGAAATCGCCTCCGATGGCACGTTGGATGTCCATTACTGATTCAGGAGAAAAGATATGACGCGAGCCATCAATATGGGATTGAAAAACTACACCTTCCTCTTTTATCTTACGAATGGTTTTCAATGAATACACCTGATAGCCGCCGCTATCTGTTAATATGGGACGATCCCAATTGATAAACTTATGCAACCCACCTACAGTTTTTAAACTATCGACTCCGGGACGCAGGTATAAATGATAGGTATTGCCTAAAATAATCTGGGCTTTGATATCATCTTTAACATCTTTCTGGTGAATACCTTTAACAGTTCCACAGGTGCCTACAGGCATAAAGATTGGAGTTTCGATAATGCCATGATCGGTTTCCAGAGTGCCGGTGCGGGCGGAAGTGTTTTTGTCGGTGGTTGAAAGGGTAAATTTCATTTGGCAAAAGTAAGAAAAATAAGTGCAAAAAATCATGAATGACTAAAAAGCCTGATGAACATAAGGTTGGACGAAATAAAAACAAAGTTGGAAGACCGTATACCTAAGACATAAACGTATAGTTTTCGTATTAACACCACTATAAATGCTGATTATCGAATGATACAATGGAAGTAGTGAGCAGATATTTAAATTTTCTTATTAACAATTATTTGAGATTTTTTGTAAAATACAATAATTTGCTCACAGCCAGAGCGTATGGGCTCTATACGAAGCATGGGGATTGAAATACGAGCTATGGGGAATGAAATACGAGCTATGGGGAATGAAATACGAAGCATGAGAAATGTAATACGAAGCATGGGGATTGAAATACGAGGTATGGGGAAAGAAATACGAAGCATGTGGAATGCAATACGAGGCATGGGAATTGAAATACAAGGCATGGGGAAAGAAATACGAAGCATGAGGAATGCAATACGAGGCATGGGAATTGAAATACGAGGCATGGAGAATGTAATACGAGGCATTTGGAATGAAATACGAAGCATTGGGGATGAAATACGAGAAAGTGAAAATCCATTACGAAATAGTGGAAACAAAATGTGTGTGAGTAAAAATTTAATATGAAAATACGGCGATGCATATAGACACAGAATGATATGATTTGAATTATCGTTTTTTGCGACAGTTAAAAAGAAACCATCAGTATATTAATCAACCCTATCAACATTTTTGCGTTTATAAGTTTTTTATTTTTTTAGGCTGTAATTTATTAAATCGTTAATTTTGTAGCTGAAAACACAATTATGAATCTCGAACTATTTTATGCTGATAATTTTCAGTTGTACCTGTATTATGCATTGTTGGGTGTTTTCGTAATGCAAATTATTTATTTTCTGGGCTTTTTCTCCAATTTCTCTTTTATTGGAAAACCTAAAATTGAAGCCTCTAAACAGCAAGCTGTATCGGTGGTGATTTGTGCACGCAATGAATATTATAGCCTAGAAAAAAATCTTCCTTTAATTCTTGAACAGGATTATCCGAATTTTGAGGTATTGATTGTGAACGACTTTTCTGATGATGATACCAAGGATTTGTTGAATGATTTTTCGAGGAAGTATAACAATCTATCCATTGTGAACGTTGAGAAAAGCAATAATTTTTTTAAAGGAAAGAAATTTCCATTAGCCTTAGGTATTAAATCGGCCAAACACGATTTGATTTTGCTTACGGATGCGGATTGCTGGCCAAATGATAAAAACTGGATTAACACCATGCAGAGGCAATTCGCCAAACCCAATGTAAAGATTGTGTTGGGTTACGGTGGTTATAAGGCAGAAAAAGGTTTTCTGAATAAACTTATAAGATTTGATACACTGATGATTGCTTTGCAATATTTTTCATTTGCAAAAATGGGTATGCCTTATATGGGCGTTGGACGAAATCTGGCTTATCGTAAAAGTTTTTTTATTGAAAAGAAAGGATTTGTAAATCATTATCATGTTAGCTCGGGTGATGATGATATTTTTGTTAATCAAAATGGAAGCAAAAAAAACACAGTAATTGAATTTGAGATGGAAAGCCATACTATTTCCGATCCGAAAACTGATTTCCAATCATGGATTTATCAAAAGAGTCGTCATCTGAAAACGGGGAAGTTTTATAAATTCTACCATATCATTTTGCTAGCACTTTTTCCATTAACCACAATGGCTTTTTATGCATTATCAGCGGTAATGCTTGCGAAATTTCACGATTTATATACGATAATCATTGTTTCATCGTTATTTTTAATAAGAATATGCAGCCAACTATTAATCACCAAAAAGGCAATGTTAAAATTAAACGAGAAGAATTTATTGTTTTTGGCACCTTTTTTGGAACTTTATCTACTGTTTTTTAATGGGTATTTGATGTTGTTGAACATTTTTAAGCAAGAGAGCCGATGGAAATAAATTCGAATTTAACAGAAAAAGCACAACGCGA
This sequence comes from uncultured Bacteroidales bacterium, assembly GCA_964473775.1. Classification (GTDB taxonomy): domain Bacteria; phylum Bacteroidota; class Bacteroidia; order Bacteroidales; family CAIWKO01; genus CAIWKO01. Next base: position 9,132 of record CAYYQJ010000011.1, read on the forward strand.
TTTGCAAATTGTGAAGCTTGCCCTCGAAAATGGCGATCAGAAGGCATATGCCGAACTAATGGGTTATTATAAAGATGCGATTTATTTTATGCTTCTTAAGATGACCAACAACCCTGACGATGCTGAGGATATGACAATTGAAGCATTTGGTAAAGCCTTTAAAAAGCTTAACCAATATACGCCTGAATACGCTTTCAGCACCTGGCTTTTTAAAATTGCTTCTAATAATTGTATTGATTTTTTGAGGAAGAACAAGGTGGATGTTTTGTCGATTAATCGTGTTTATGACGATGAAGAGGGTATAGAAATGTCGCATAATATTCCAGGTCATGGTCAGGATCCTGAAGAAAAAATGATAGAAAACCAGAAAATTAAAATGATGCGCGATGTGGTTGAAAAACTAAAACCTCATTACAGACAACTGGTTACTCTCCGTTATTTTGATGAATTGTCGTACGAAGAAATTTCAGAAGAAATGAACTTGCCGCTGGGAACTGTAAAAGCTCAGTTATTCCGTTCGAGAGAATTCCTATACAATATTATTAAAAACGTAGAAGGCACAATTTGAACGGAAAGTTGAAGTTCCCTTTTTATGTTATTCTGAAATAAATTTTAGCAAGGCAGGGGTTGCAAAATCATTGATGGAGAATGATTGAAAGGCTCCATTGAATGACTCAGTGACGCCATTGAACGACCCAGTGACGCCACTGAATGACTCAGTGATGCCATTGAATGACTCAGTAACGCCACTGAATGACTCAGTGACGCCAATGAACGACTCAGTGATGCCACTGAATGACTCAGTGATGCCATTGAATGACTCAGTGACGCCATTGAATGACCCAGTGACGCCATTGAATGACCCAGTGACGCCATTGAATGACTCAGTGATGCCACTGAGTGAGTGAGTGAAGCCACCAGTAAAACTTATGTTACTGAATTAAAGCACATGAAGTACCACAGTGCCTTAAAAGCCCAAAGTTTGGAATTTGGAGCATGAAGTTAGGAAGGTAGAAGGGAAAAGAAAATTAAAAGCTTATTTGATTCGTAATCCTTACAAAATCAGCAACTGTTAGTTGTTCGGCTCTTTTGCTCAATATTTCGGAAGCAAGCAACTCAGCATTCATATTTAATCCTTTTAAGGCATTCCGCAACGTTTTTCGGCGTTGATTAAATCCTTGTTTCACTACCTGTACAAAACGTTTTTCATCACAATCCAGTGATTGCACCTGATTGCGTTTTAAACGAATCACTGCTGATTTTACTTTGGGTGGCGGGATAAAAACATGCTCGTCCACCGTAAACAAATATTCGATATCATAAAAAGCCTGAAGCAACACGCTTAATATTCCATAGGCTTTTGAATTAGGCTTTGAAGCAATTCGAAGTGCCACTTCTTTCTGAAACATGCCAACCACTTCGGGAACCAGATTGCGGTTTTCAAGAACGGCAAAAAGTATCTGACTCGAGATATTGTAAGGGAAATTGCCAATCACAGCAAAAGGTTCAGAAAACAGTTCTGTAAGATTGATTTTCAGAAAATCTCCGAAAATGATGGAGTCTCTTTTCTCAGGATATTTTTCATTAAGATAAAGATAAGCTTCGCTGTCAACTTCAATTAAAGAAGTCTGAAACTTTGTTGAATTGAATAAATATTTTGTGAGCACTCCAGTGCCTGGACCAATCTCCAGAACCTGTTTATAATTAAGATGTAGAGTCAGACTTTCGCTAATATCGCGGGCAATATTTTCGTCTTTCAGAAAATGTTGTCCATAATGTTTTTTAGGGGTAACTTTCAACATTATCAGTTGATTTTATCACCTCTGAGCTTACGGTATCGGCTTCGTGCTTCAACAGCCAAAACACTTCCCGGGAAGTCGGTGAGAATTTTGTAATACATATCTTTAGCACGTAAGGGGTTTTTCAGGTATTTTTCGTTGATATCGCCTAATAAAAACAAAGCATCGTCGGCTAGTATATCGTCATAATATTGATTGATAAGCTTGGTAAGTAAACTGTCGGCTTCTCCAAATTCATGATGCTTCACTTTAATCTGAGCTTTTTTATATAAAACTTCATCAAATAAAGGGTGATACAAAGCTAACTGATTAATGGAATCGAGTGAAAGCAACGCCAGCGAGTCTTTATGTTGAAACAGTAAAAGGTCGGCATGAGCATAAAGTTTCAAGCCAGTAAAAGTGCTGTCGGGATCCATATTATCAGTAATCAGCAACGAAAGTTCCATAGCATCATTTGCTATGAGTTTCGCCGTGGCTGCTTTTAAAATATCCAATTGTGCCTTTGCATAATCAAACTCATTGATATAATAGTATAGCTTGGCATTTTTGAATTTAGCTTCAAATCCTATCACATCATTTTTAAAAGCCTTGTCAACCTGCATATACAGCAGACTTGCATCCCACACATTTCCTGTAAGCAATAAAATGTCAGCCAATTCTGTTTTGCAGTGGGCAAGTTCTTCGGCAGAAACATTTTTATACAATAACGCTTTTTGAAGCAAATCAGTTGCATCGTTGGCTTTGTTCATATAAAAGGCTTGCAAATGAGCCAGGTTTTGTATCAGTTGCAATGCATAATTGTTTTCGGGTTGTTTTGCCAACAATTGCTGATATTCTGCTTCCAGACTTACAATATCAGCATTATTAAGAAACGGAGAGGAGGTTATTTTCTGAAATTTGGTGTTGATTTTCTCCACCTGACTTGCTTCGAAGTAAGGCGAAAGTTCTCCTTTTTTAGTAATGATATAATCATAACATTCAATAGCATCATCATAATATCCATTGGATGTGGCAATTCTTGCCAGTTGAATTATCCTGCCCCCATCCTCATCAAATCTCTTATCAATCCCTTTTGCCTGAATGGCTGCAGAACCAAATTCTTTTTCCTGAATAAAGTACCATAGCAACATAACAGGATAAGCTTTCACATCAGGATTTTTCTTTATCGTTTGCAACAAAGTGCTTTTAAACAAATTGTTTTTCGAATTATCAATATCTCCCGACAAAATGTCCTGAAGTTTTGACGAAATCTGATCTACTTCTTCAGGATAAGAAGCAATATACTCCAGATATTCATTCAGTGCCGATTGAAAATTGTTTTGCTTTAAATAGATGCTTGCCAATTCGAGATTAAAATTATACTGATTTTTCATCAGTTTTCGGCCATGCTCATAAGTCTTCAAAGCATACTCTTCCTGATTTCTCAACAAAAAGGAATTTGCCAAATCAATCGTCTGATTCTTATCTTCAACCATTTGTTTTATGGCCAGTTCAAACTGTTTTTTTGCTTTGTCTTCATCGTTTTCCAACAAATAAATATTCCCCAAATCAACGTTCAGCCCCAAATTCAATGGTTGTTTTTTTATGACTTTGCTTACAAATTTCTCTGCTTTTTTATAATCTCTCATTTCAACCAGACAATTATAATAATAGTCGTAGATAAAAGGAGTAGGTTTGGCATTATAAAGGTCTTCAAATAATAAAACTGCCTTCTCATATTGCTTATCCTGAAAGTATTGTATGGCCAACTGCTCATTGGTGTTCGTCTGAGCCATGATTTTAAAGCCCGACAACAAAAACATCACCAACAAAAACACTTTATTCAAAGTGAATCTTCGAGTAAGATTTACAATAATTGAGGTTTGACAGTTCATTTGGTAGTTTTTTTACCTGATTTGTGATTATTCAGAAGTTTAACAAGATAGGGATGAACCGTATCAAAGTTTTTCATTTCCATATTAACAGATTCAATACATTCCGAAATACTCTCATAAACAGCATCAACTGATTCTCTTTCGTTCATATAAAATGTTTCAAACTCTTTATCCGACAAAACTTTTGCCTTCACATCGTGTTTCAGATTTTCAAGTTGTTTAACTGACGAATCAATTTTCGCATTAAACCCTGCATATTTTATAGCCATTTCTTCCAAAGGCTCTTTTATTTCCTGATAAGCACAAATGTATTTCCACGATTCGTCGGTTCTGATTTCTTTGAAATATTTTGAAACAGAATCATTGGTTCTTTTGAAAATCTGAAATCTGTTTTTAATGGTATCGTACTTTATTTCCTTTAATTCGTTATGAACATCATTCAGAACATTTGAAAGGCTGTCAATTTTAGCAACTTGCTTTTCAACCTTTTTCCCCGAACAGGAAACAATCATTAATAAAACAAACAGTACGGCAACAAGAAAAAGTATTTTTTTCATTTTCAGTGTTTAATCTATCATTTCAAATCCTGTATATTTTTGCAGAACCAAAGGTATTTTAATGCCTTCAGGAGTTTGATTATTTTCAAGCAACGAAGCAACAATCCTAGGTAACGCAAGAGCACTCCCATTTAGTGTGTGTGCAAGGAAAATTTTTCCGCTTTCCGATTTATATCTTAATTTCATACGGTTTGCCTGATAACTTTCGAAGTTTGAAACCGAACTTACTTCCAGCCATCTTTTCTGTGCTGCCGAATAAACCTCCATATCATAAGTCAAAGCCGAAGTGAAACTCATATCTCCGCCACAGAGTTTTAAGATTCTGTAAGGCAGATTCAGTTTACGAAGAATACCTGCTACGTAATCGCGCATTTCTTCTAACGTCTCATACGATTTGTCGGGATGCTGTATCTGAACAATCTCTACCTTATCAAACTGATGCAAGCGATTTAATCCTCGAACATCTTTTCCGTACGAACCAGCTTCACGCCTGAAACAAGCTGAATAAGCCGCATTTTTTATTGGAAAATCTTTCTCTTTTACAATAACATCGCGATACAAATTGGTAATAGGAACCTCAGCCGTAGGTATCAGATACAAATTGTCTTTCTGAACAAAATACATCTGACCATCTTTGTCGGGCAATTGTCCTGTTCCATAAGCCGAAGCTTCGTTTACCATCAGTGGGGGTTGCACCTCATTATATCCGTTTTCTACTGCCGAATCCAGAAAAAAGTTTATCAACGCTCTCTGCAACTTGGCTCCCTTACCTTTATATACAGGAAATCCCGCTCCGGTAATCTTATTTCCTAATTCAAAATCAATCAAATCATACTTGGCTGCCAAATCCCAATGTGGAAGTGTATCTTCGGGCAAATTGGGAATATCGCCAAAAGTATCCACAATCTCATTATCCTCAGGAGTCTTGCCTTTTTTCACAGAAATATGGGGTGGGTTAGGTAATTGCAAAATCAGTGTATTCAATTCCGATTCCAGAGTGGCTAGTTTTTCTTCCAGCTCTTTTCCGGTTTTTTTCAGTTCCACAGTTTTTTCTTTCAGCACATTTGCTTCCTGTGCTTTTCCGGTTCTGAACATTTCGCCAACTTCTTTGGCTATCTGATTGGCTTCGGCCAGACTATCATCCAGTTTTTTCTGAGTGCTTCTGCGCTCATCGTCCAATTGTAAAATATTTTTTATCTGAGCCGTAGCATCAATATTTTTTATAGCCAAACGCTCAATAATATTCTCGGTTTCGGCTCTTAAAATGCTTAATTGTATCATAATGTAATTTTAAAACAGTATAAGGTATAAAAAACAAAATCTCCGATCACATAGGTAACCGGAGATTCTGTAGAATAAGTTCTTATTAATAAGTTTATGCTTCAGGCTGAATCAGTGGATTAACAGAAACATAAGATCTTGAATCTTTTTTCTTTTTAAATTCAACGATTCCGTCAACCAAAGCAAAAAGAGTATGATCTTTTCCTATACCAACATTATTGCCGGGATTATGAACAGTTCCTCTTTGGCGTGCAATAATATTACCTGCGATAGCCAATTGTCCACCATATATTTTGATGCCTAAACGTTTGCTGTGCGATTCGCGACCATTCGTCGAACTACCAGCCCCTTTTTTATGTGCCATATTATTATTGTATAATTTTTTTTAAACTTCCTATGAATTGATGTTTTCAATCTGAATTTTAGTCAGAAACTGACGGTGTCCGTTGCATTTCTGATATCCTTTTCTTCTTTTTTTCTTAAAAACAAGCACTTTGTCACCTTTTAAGTGAGAAAGAATTTTTGCCTGGATTGTAGCTCCGCTAACTACGGGAGCACCTACAGAAACATTGCCTGCATTTTCTATAAGTAATACTTTTTCAAAGGTTACAGAGGTTCCTTCTTCAGCTTTCAAACGATGAACAAATATCTCTTGTTCTTTTTCTACTTTAAATTGCTGTCCTGCTATATCTACTATTGCGTACATTGTAAAGGTTTTAACGATTTTTTAAAAATGGACTGCAAAGATAGTTTAATTTTTATAACCGACAATACATTGGTAATCTTTTTTTCTTAAAGTTTATTTTCAGTTTGTGATTGGCAGAGATTTAGGTGATTGATTGGATTTAGGATAAAAAGAAACTGAAGAGGAGAAGTTAATACCAAACAGGGGTTAAAAATAAAAGGCTTACACCTTTTGGTGGTAGCCTTTTATTATTTTGAAAGCACAATTTACATTTAGGCATGAGCCTAAAAGGATAGAAAAGAAGAAGATAAAATCTTTGGCTAAGCTGCGGCCAATTGAGAAATCGCCACTGATTCACAGATTCCATATACCAGAATTATTACCAGTCAAAAAAAAATCAGTACCCATCAAATTTTTTTTTATAAAAATTGCGCACGATATTATTCTATTTACTAAATTTGCACTACAAAAAGAAAAATTACTTTGTTTAAACTAAAATCAACATATAAATGCAGTTTGCCTGATGGCATTGTTGGCGAGTTGCATCCCGTTTTTATTGTTTAATTTAAAATTTATAAGGAGGAATATTTATGCCAACTGGTAATTTATTTTCAATTGTTTATACACCGCAAGAAGTCGCTGACATTAACACTCATGTTACTGCTTTAAGGGATATTTTTGTTTCAAAATTGATCAATCTTACTGCTGATGAAAGAAATCAGTACGGCAGATTGGGCGATGGTACCGAAAACTTTGTAGTCAAAGTGCTGGATTACGCTGATCAAAGACCGGAAATTATTCCAGTTTTTGTTGATCAGGCCGAATTGGCAAAGGATATTGCTGCACGCAATGTGCTTACACCACTTCGCAAATCGTTTAAAATGCTAAGCGAAGGAGTAGATGACACTCATAAAATTTTGGGTTTCGACATCTACATGGTTGCTTTGGCTATTTACAACAATGTCAAATTAATGTCACATCAAAATGTACCAGGTATCAGTGTTATTTATGATGATCTAAAAAAACAATTTCCGGGTCGTCCAAAGATTAAACCACCTGTTGATGATAATACCAACAACAGCAATCCTGACAATAACACTCCAAATACTTAGTATTTAAAGATTGGCATTTCAGCTTAACAGCTTGCAAACATTTATGCCGATGTTTGCAAGCTGTTTTTTTTATTTGCTGTTTTTTATAACAACATCCTTAATCACAATAATCACATTATGATGTATTTTGTAATCATAGTAAGCTATTAATCCGTCAGAGGTACTTTTTAAGTGCTCAGAGGTACTTTTTAAGTGGTCGGAGGTGCCTTTTAAGTCATCGGAGGTACTTTTTAAGTCATCGGAGGTACCATTTAGGTTGTCAGAGGTGCTTTTTAAGTCATCAGAGGAGCCTTTTATTGGGTCGAAGCATCCTTTTAAGTGGTCGGAGGTAGTTTTTAGGTGGTCGAAGGTAGTTTGCTTAATAATGGAATGTATTTTCTGAAATTGGTGTTGGATGATAAAGAGGTGGCAACAGGGAAGGTGGTGGTTAGTGATTAATGGTTTTTTCCTTTGTGAAACTTTGAGGTTCTTTGTGCAACTTTGTGTATAGCTGTTCCACAAAGGTTCACAAAGAAAATCTGCGTTTAAGGATGATTGTTTAATTGATTCCTCCGTGCTTCTTAGTGTTCTCCGTATCTCCGTGTTTACCTTATCCCCACTTCGGTCTTCAAACTTCTAACTCCCAACTCCCAAAATCCAAACTTTTTCTTACTTTTGTTTAAAAATTATTCCCATGAGTGCAGGACGTACCACTTTAAAAGTATTTCTTTGGATACTGAT
>CAYYQJ010000012.1:0-17156 GCA_964473775.1 uncultured Bacteroidales bacterium
TTTTAAGGTGGTTGAGCTAAATGAAATTATTCATACTTATGTTGGAACTGTGATGCTGATTAAGTAAGAAATCATACACGGTTTTTCAGATTTGTAATTCTTTTGAATCGAAAGAGACGGGAAACTCCATTTGTCAAATAAAGCAAAATAGAAACTTATACCATGACTCGAAATCATAGCAAGAATAAACTAAAACTGAACTTTAAATATCAGTATAATAATCGTCTTTATTATAAGATAAACCCCGGTACCAATTAGTATTATACCCAAGGCATGATTAATAAAGACCAATATTTTGTGGCTTAAAAATCGTTTGAGTTGATTGGCAACAAAACATTTTAGAAAATCGGTTGCCAATACGGTGATTAGAGCGGTACCGAAAAATATGATAATATCAATGTTTTTACCGTTGTATTCGGCAGTAACAAAACTCATTACTCCTACCCAAAAAATCAATAGGAACGGATTAATCAGGTTTAGAAAATACCCTTTGATCATAAACATTATCGGTTTTGGAGCATGTATTTTCTGAATGATTTCGTTTTCTTTGGCTTCGAGTTTGCTTTCTTTGTTGCCGTTTTTATCATTAATTATTTTTACCTTTTTCATAAAGGTGTAGGCCCCATAAATAATCAAAATCAGCCCACCTGCAATACCGAATACTATACGTATTTTCTCGCCACTGATAACTTGTGATGCGCCCAGAAAGCTTAAAGCAACCAAGGTGAAATCGCTCATAAATATACCAATAGCCATAAACATTCCTATCCGGAATCCATGGCTAATGCTGGTTTGGAGCAAGGTGAAAAAGGCAGGTCCAATCAACACTGCAAGTGTTAATCCTAATACAAATCCGCTGATAATAATATTAACCATTCTTCTGTATTATTTTCGGGTTGGTATGTTTTTATTCAAAAACGCTTCCCACAATAGGTATTTCTCATTTTTCATAACACGTGGAAATTTATATTGTCCGCCTTCTTTGCCCATATCGCGCAACCAATAGTAAAACGTATTGACGGGCAACACTTCTGCATACACTGCTCTGATGGCTTCCAGCCGTTCAACGCGGTAATCATCATTGAGTAGTTTCAGATAAGAATCCAGTTTAGCGGCAGCCAATTGAGCATCAAAATCGTGGTCGATTCCCAGATACCATTTATGAGCAAACAATGAGCCTTCTTTTACACCGCAAACTGTAAATTCGCGGACCTCTATATTATACTCTTTTTCCAGCATGTTTACAGCACAATTCAGATTATCTACCGAAAGATGCTCGCCGCAAATGCTCAGAAACTGTTTGGTGCGGCCTGTAATTACTATTTCATATTTTTCTCTGGAAGTAAAGCGGATGATATCGCCTACCAGATATCGCCATGCCCCTGCACAGGTGGAAACCAGCATGGCATAATCTTTATTTTCCTCCACCTGATTGATGAGGAGCGTTTCAGGGTTTTCACGCATATTTCCCTCATCGGTGAAATTGGCGTTATTAAATGGCACAAATTCAAAAAACAAACCGTTGTTGATAACCAATTGCATGGAACTGGTGTTTGGTCGGTTCTGGAATGCAAAAAAACCTTCGGAAGCCAGATAGGTTTCCATATAAGTGATGGGATGTGCCAGCAATTTCTCGAAACCTTTTTCATAAGGCGTAAAAGCCACACCCCCATGAACAAAAATAGAAAGATTGGGCCAAATATCGTGTATGGTTTTCACCTGATAAGTTTCGATAATCTTCTCGAGCAAAATCTGCAACCATGCAGGAACGCCGGCAATGATACCTATATCCCATTCGGGTGCTTTCTTTACAATTTCGTCCAGTTTGGTTTGCCAGTCGCGCTCTTTTGATATGCGTTTTCCGGGCTTATAATAATGTTGAAACCAAAAGGGAAGACCACCTGCTGTGATTCCCGAAAGGTCGCCTTCATAATAAGTTCCGTTATATTGTAAGTGAGTGCTTCCACCCAGCATCAGAATGCCTTTTTGGAAAAACTCGTTGGGGAAATCGTACTGTGCCAGTGAAAAAATCTGCCGCACACTGGTTTTCTGAATGGCACGCAACATATCACCCGTAACAGGAATGTATTTGCTTGATGCTTCGGAAGTACCTGAACTTAATGCAAAATATTTTATTTTGCCCGGCCAGCATACGTAAGCCTCACCATTCAGGGTACGAAACCACCATTTGGTAAAAATAGAATTGTAATCATGCACAGGCACTGCGTTACGGAAAGCAGAAATAATATCCTTTTCATGAAGTATTTCGCTGAATTTATATTCCTCGCCAAAAGCTGTAAGATGGGCTTTACGTAAGAGTTTTTTCAGTGTTCGTTTCTGAGTTCTAAGCGTATTGATCCTTGAAGTTCGTTTAGGAACTTTGCTTCTAAGCTCAATAGCACTTTTTATGATAGACCCGAAAACCGGCATGTTTATTTTTTATGCGAAATTAATAAAAAAAAGTTAATGACTAATTGTTACTTTTTTAAAGATATTCTGAAAGTAGTACCTTTTCCAATAACAGATGATTTCACAAAGATATGACCTTTATGGTAATTTTCAATAATTCGTTCAGATAAACTTAATCCCAAACCCCATCCGGTTTTCTTGCTGGTGTAGCCCGGATCGAAAATTGTTTTGAATTTCGATTTTGGAATACCTTTACCTGTATCACTAATATCTATCAATACATTCTGGGGTTCATCAATAATATCAATTTCAATGGTGCCTGTTCCACTCATGGCATCAATGGCATTTTTGCACAGGTTTTCAATCACCCATTCAAACAGATAATGGTTCACAGGAACAATGATTTCGGGCTCGGAAGATTTCTGGATATAAGTAATTTTTCGGGAAGTACGTTTCTTTAAATAATCGATGGAGTTGTTGATGAGTCTCACAATTTCGGTTTCTTCCAGCTTGGGATCAGAGCCAATTTTCGAGAATCTTTCGGTTATGGTTTCAAGTCTCTTGATATCTTTAGTAACTTCAGTAAGATTTTCTTCTTCCACACCTTTCAATCGGAGCAATTCAACCCATGCAATTAACGACGATAGGGGAGTGCCCAACTGATGTGCGGTTTCGCGTGCCATACCTACCCAAACCTGATTCTGTTCCGAACGCCGCGAAGTGCTGAACAACAAATAGGCTATCAACAGAAATACGCCGATAATAATAAATTGAATATAGGGAAAGTATTTCAACTGTCTGAGCAATACAGAATCCTTATAAAATACCGTACAATCTTTTTCGCCGGGCAAATCCACCTTAATGGTATTATTATCTGTTTCCATAGAATTGATCAGTGCCTCAACAGATGCCTTATCCTTAATCTTCATGGTGTCAATATTGCCATAAGCAATCAGATGTTTTCTCGACGAATCAGTAACAATAACAGGCACCGAGGGCGCATTGGTAACAATTTCCGAAAGAAAAGATTTTACCTGCTTTTCCAAAACTTCCTTCAGTCCGGTGAATATTTTTGAATCTTTATAATACAACAGGTTTTTATTTTTACCGAAATAGTAAACCTCTATAGGTGGATAAACCGAAAACTCTTTGAGCAATTCGCCCGTCATGGTTTTTCCGGATTCATCATCAAAATCAACATTTTTGCTCAATAAAATTCTCCGGTTTTCATCGGTTAGTATAACAGGGATGGTGTTATTATCAGAAATAATATCGGTATAAAAAGTAAGATTTTCTGAATAAGCGGCATTGATAGCATATAAATAAGCATTGGCCCAAAGCTTCACTTTTTTACGTTCTTCGTCCTGCAACAAAGTGTAAAATGTGTCGGTAGCATTCACCAGGGTAGCTTTTTTGTTAATGGCATCTACCCATAGTTTTATTTTGTTCCGCTGCTCCGATTCTATCTGTTTCGCCATAGTATCTATGTACCACAGCGACAGCATAACTATAACCATAGCCGAAACAAAAAGCAGTATTTTCCACCTGCGCTTATTCACATATATATTCATCACCCTAATTTTATTAAGCCTCTCGAAATAAGCTCGTCAACAGTTATTTCCATCATGATTTTTGTATCCGAAGGAAGAAATATTAAAACCTCTACATCTTCACATTTTCTGGTAACAAGAGTTTTAAACCCCATTTTTTCATAAGCCCTCAAAGCCGATAGATTGCTACCGGACAATTGAATTTGAACTTTGTTTATGGAAGGTTGGTTTACCACAATTTCTTTTATCTGTTCCAAAATAATTTTATTGGAAACGCCCAAACCCCTGAATTTATTGTCCACATAAACAGATTCTATCTGAATGCTCCCTTTTTCGCGCGGAATATTCATTTGTTCAATTAAATAATTATGCTGCGTTGCTTTCTGCAACACATCGCTTCCCAAAAAATGAAACAAAATATTGGCTTTTAAAATGGCCGATGGAATATCATCGGCAGCTTCCACCCAGGCACAAACAGCTCCGGCAGGCGCACCATCAATAAAAGCAATCATAAATCCTTCCACACAAAGTTCCTGCCCGGGAATATCTTCTCCCACCGCATTTCCGATTAGCTCTTCTGCTTCTTTTTCGCTCAAACCAAACATGGTCGAATAACTCAATTTTTCGGTGCCGCTTTTTTCAGCAGCAACAATAGCTTTGATTATAAATGGAATATCCGATTCTGTAGATCTTTTTATTTCAATCATGGTTTGTAATTTTTAACAAATTTAAGTTTTTGTTTGATGCAGACAAAAAATGTGACTGATTAATTTTACACAACTCCTGAAAAACTCTTAATTTTGACACCAAAAAATACCATGAAAAAGATATTGTTTCTGATGTCTCTTGTAGCATTAATTCTGCAGGGTTGCGGTTCGGGTTCTAAAAACAAAGCCATCGATAAAACCAATGTGTCAGACCTTAGTGGCACCATCATCATAAATGGCTCGGAAGTATTGTATCCTTTGGCCGATCTTTGGCAACATGAGTTTAACAAACAGTTTCCCAAAATTCTGATAAAAAACCGACCTACGGGCAGCGACAACAGTTTGAAAATTCTTGAGTTGGGCCAGATACAATTGGCCATGGTTTCCCGAAATCTTACCGAAGCAGAAAAAAAAGACGGGCTGTATGCTGTACCTGTGGCAGTGGATGTGGTGTTGCCTGTGATTAATTTCGAAAATAACTACATACAACCCATCACCATGCATGGGGTTTCTCCTGAAAAACTCACAGGAGTGTTCAACGGAAACATCAAAACATGGGGGCAATTGCTTGATACCAAAGCCCCCGAAGCCATAGAAACTCTTATCTTGCCCGACAGCTGTGGCACAGGTCATACCTGGGCTGATTTCCTGCAAACAGAGGTAAAAAAAATTAAAGGCAGTAGTGTGTATGATAATCTTGCGATGGTAAACACCATTGCAGCAAAAAAGTTCAGTTTAGGCTATTGTAGCATCAGCCGCATTTTTGATCCAAAAACCGGAATGAAACGGGCCAATATCTATGTGATGCCCATTGATTTCAATGCCAACGGACAAGCCGACGACAATGAGTTGGTTTTAGATAAGATGGAAGATATCAAATCTGCAGTTCAGGCCGGCAAATATCCTGCTCCCCCAGTTCGCACCTTGTATCTGGTAGCTAAAAACCTGCCCAAAGATGCAGCCATCAAAGCTTTTCTAAACTGGGTGGTTGGCCTGGGACAAAACTTCTGCGCACAATCGGGATTAATTAATATTGATAAAGCAACTTCTGATAAATTTTTGAAGGAATTGAAATAGGTTTTTTTGATTATTAATTGCCATCAATCCTTTTTTCATCCTTTTATAAAACAGAGATTTACAATCTTGTATTGTATTATTGATAATTCCTTTCAGGCATAAATCATATACTTTCGTAGATGAAGCGCACGCCTTAGTTTGAAAAGAATATGCTTAAGCAGATGAAGAATATTCTTTCAAACATCAAACATCACCTTCAACAGTCGTGCATGCCCTTTCAAACGTCAGGCATGCGACTTCGATCGTCAGGTATGTGCTTTCATTGGTAATGAATATGTCTTAAAATTTCAAACTTTAGGCAAGTGCATTTCCAAATTTAATCACTACTCTTTTTCTTTTGCCTCATTCCAAAATACATCCATTTCGGGTATGATGGTATAGGATTATTTGGATTCAGGCAAAAGCCAGAACTAAAAACGAAGATGAATTTGAATGGGAGTGCCACTTTGAGTCGCACCCCCCACTAATGCACAGTAAATCTCAGCCGAAATGGAAAATCGCCACTGATTCACAGATTTTTTTTTGAAATCAATATAATATGTAATTCCCTTTTTTAACAAATAGGCATGAATGCCTTTTCGAATTTGGTTCAAAGTTTAAAGGGAACCTAGTATTGCCTTATGCCGCGCTACGATTTTTACACCAAATACCTCACGAGCTTTAGGTAGGGGGTAGGTTAAAAAGTGGCTATAACTGATTGAGACACGGATGATGGTGATTGGTATCCTGCCTTGTCAGGCAGCTAGGGATGGAGGTGTGATTTTAGGAAAGGCTATAGCCTTTCGCGATAGATAGGCCGTGGTAGAACTTCTGCCCAACATGGAATACAATTCCACGCAAGAGGGGCTTTTAAATGTAATGTGCTTATAAATAACATTATAAACGAATCTTATCGAATCAAGAGTAGTAAATAATTTATTTTTTACGAAACTTATTGAATCAAGAGTAGTAAATAATTTATTTTTTACGAATCTTGTAGCTTCAAGAGTAGTAAATAATTTATTTTTTACGAATCTTATTGAATCAAGAGTAGCAAATAATTTATTATTTACGAATCTTATTGAATCAGGAGTAGCAAATAATTTATTATTTACGAATCTTATTGAATCAAGAGTAGCAAATAATTTATTATTTACGAATCTTGATTCGATCTATTGAGTATAAAATTTTTTTGATAAGAGAAGAGGATTGATTAAAGCAATTTATTAAAAAAAAAGGAAGTGTTAGGTATTCAGTTTTTAGGGTTAAGTATTGATTATTTCTCTTCCTGTAGAGGGCAATGTTACTGTAAGCATACCATGGACCGTAGCTGACAAGTCAACCACGCTAATTGGACAGATAGTAAATACGAGTATGCTTGAGTTAGATTATTCTGATAAGAATGTTAGTACTGATATTGGAGGTATTGATATTGCCATTCAATCTACATCTGGTTGTGAAGGAAATAATAATGGAAAGTTGATGGCTATCCCACTTGGAGGAGAAGCCCCATATTCTTATTTCTGGAGTAAAGATTATACCGGACAGACATTAACGGCAGGTGCAGGAACCTATTATGTTACTGTTATCGATAATATTGGCAGATCAGAAATTAGACACCGCTGCTATAGTAGAAAATCCCAATCCGATGGTAACAATAGGAATTAACAGCCCGCTGTGTTCTGCTATCACATTAAATTTGTTGTCAGGTGGAGGCGATTCTTATTTGTGGTTAGGTCGCAATGGATTTACTTCAACATTGCAGAATCCAACTATTCCGAATGTTACAATGGCTACAGCAGGAAGTTATACGGTTAAAGTTACCAATAGCAGTGGATGCTATACAATTTCAACACCTACATTGGTTGTTATTAATCCAAAATATAAATTCAATGAAACTGCCGCAATCTGCGCTGGCGATTTTTATATCTGGCATGGTCAAAACATTACTAATGCGGGCACTTATACCGACCCACATCTAAGTAAATTTGGGTGCGATAGCATTTACACTTTGCAATTAACAATTATACAAACAAAACAGGTTAAAATAGTTGCTTTCCTCGAAGGTTTGTATTCCGGGTTAGGACTTATGAGGCAGGCTCAGGGTATTTCAGGAGCCGCATTTGGCTCAGGAATTGCTGATAAGTTGACTATTGAATTGCATAATGCATCTTCGCCATACTCTATTGCATATACTTACAGTAATAAAGATCTTGATGTGAATGGAGTATTGACAATCAATAATATGGAATGCACAATTTCCGGTTTATATTACGTGGTAATCAAACACCGCAACAGTATTGAAACATGGAGTAGTGTTCCTATTGATTTTAGTAGAAGTATTATTAGTTATGACTTCACTACTGCGGCTTCTAAAGCTTACGGCAATAATATGAAATTGAGTGGCGGAAATGTTTACTCAATCTATGCCGGTGATGCTACACAGGATGGAGTGGTAGATGGTTCGGATATGGCAGTTATAGATAATGGCAGTCGCCCACCAATCATTATAGGATATTATCCGGAAGATATTAATGGTGATGGAATTGTGGATGCATCGGATATGGCCATCATTGATAATAACTCAAGGACGGTTGTAGTTACGATAAGGCCGTAGGATAATTATAGAATTATGCAATGATATAATTGGATGATTATAATATAAGAAAAAAGGCACGCCAGAAGGTGTGCCTTTTTTTCATTGTATAAATTGTTATAATGACCTTCCCTTTTATTCCAAAATGTACTGATAAAATTAGGATTAGTGATAAGAGTTATTCCTTTGTTTTAGCTTCATTCCAAAACACATCCATTTCGGCAAGGGTTAAATCCTGAATTTTGCGGTCGGATTTTTTAGCCTGCTCTTCGATGTAGGCAAAGCGTTTAATAAATTTCTTATTTGTTTTTTCCAATGCATCTTCAGGATTTACGTTGATAAACCGCGCATAATTAACCAAAGCAAACAGTAAATCGCCAAACTCGTCTTCTACCCTTTCAGCAGGAGCCCCGGCTTCGGTTTCGGCATTCAGTTCGGCCAGTTCTTCCATCACCTTGGCATATACCTGCTCTTTGTTTTCCCAATCGAAACCCACACCACTCACCTTTTCCTGTATTCGATAGGCTTTTACCATAGCTGGCAATGAAACAGGAACACCCGATAGTACATTAGAAGAACCCGTTTTCAGTTTTATTTTCTCCCAATTGTTTTTCACATCCGATGCGTTGTTCACCTTCACATCGCTATAAATATGTGGATGCCTTTCAATAAGTTTTTCGCAGATGCCATTCAGCACCTCAGTAATACTGAAGTCATTGGTTTCGGAAGCTATCTTAGAATAAAACACCAGATGAAGCATTAAATCGCCCAGCTCTTTGCGCACCCCCTGAATATCTTTCTCAATAATGGCATCAGATAATTCGTAAGTCTCTTCAATAGTTAAATAACGCAAGGACTCTATAGTTTGCGCTTTATCCCAGGGACATTTGTCCCTAAGTTCGTCCATAATGGTAAGCAAACGATCGAATGCTTTGAGTTCTTCTTTCATTATTTAAAGAGTTTGGAGTTGGAAGTCGGAAGTTGGAATTCGGGAGTCAGAAGTATCAAGTATTCCGGATACTAAATTCTAAATTCCCAATTATATAATTGACTAATCATCAAGGATACTTCTCTTCCTTAATTAAATTTCCGTTTTCATCGTAAATTTTCCAGATGCCTGTTTTTACGCCGGTGATGTATTTTCCTTCAATGTATTTTTTTCCGTTTTCACGATAAATGGTTCGCTGTCCTTCGGCCAGTCCATCTTTAAAATAGCCTTCACTCCATTTATTTCCGTTTTCGAACCAACTGGTCCACACCCCATCGCGCTTGCCGTTTTTGTAGCCGCCTTCCATATACTTTTGATGGTTGGGATAATACTTGCATTCTTTAATCAGGGTTTTAATTCGACCATCGTCTTTGTAGGTTCTGATGAGTTTGGCACTGCCATCGGGGTAGCTTTCAGCAGTTTCGTCAACAACTTTGGTGGAACAGCCCCAAATAAACAAAGTGATGAGGGTGATTAGCAAAAAACGTGTTTTCATTCGATTGCTTAATTATTTCTTTTCGTCGGTTTTTGTTTCTTTAGGCTTTTTGGCATATTCTTCGTTCAAACCTTTCAGTATCTCGGAAGTAATATCCAAAGCAGGATTGGCAAAAAGCAAACCTCCGCCATAGGATTGTTCGAATATAAAAGTATAATCCTTTGTGAGGTTATAACGGCGGATATGGTTCACAATAGTATCATGCACTTCCATATTGCGTTTCAGTTTTGCATCCTGCAATTGCAAAGATAAATTTTGCTCCATTTCGCCAATGCTTTGTTGTTTGGCAGAAAGTTGTTCTTCCGTTTTCTTTTGCTGGTCTAAAGATAACAAACCTGCAGAAGCTCTTTTAATATAATCGTCGTATTCTTTCTTAAAACCTGTTGCCGTGTTTGTATATTGGGCCTGCAATTGTTTTTCGTAATTAGCCAAATCTACCTGAACATCCAGCACAAAATCATAATGAGCCATGATAGAATCTGTGTTTACAAAAGCATAAGATATTTTATCAATAGACTTTGCCGGAGTCATCTTAGGGGTTTTATGCATAGTGAAAAACAATACAAAAAGTACAATCACACCAACAAGCGAAAATATACTAAATCCAAAAGTGAGGCAATCTCTCTTGTTGTTACACTTTTTACTTGCGGGTTCTTCTGCTATTGTCGTTTCGGTATATACATTATTATTTACCGGAACGTCGTTAAATTCTTCGTTCATATTTATTTAATATTAATTATCAAGGATTAAATATCAAGCAATCATCAGTCAGAAGTCAGTTAATCCAACACCAAACTCCTAACTTCACTCTCACAAAAATTAATTTCCTATTTCAGACATGAATTTCAAACGAACCAATCTGATTTCTTCTTCATTAAATTCGCCTTCTCCCAAATCGTTCAATGCATCTTCCAATGAATCGGTTTCTGCATCATGAAAATATTCGAAAATTTCTTCCTGATGGTATGGGTCAACATATTCATCAATATAATAAGAGATATCCACTTTGGTACCTGAAGTAACAATGCTTTCCAACTCAGTGAGTAATTCGGCAATAGTCAATGCCTTTGCATTGGCAATGTCTTCCAGAGGTACTTTGCGGTCGATGGCCTGTATGATAAACACTTTTAATCCTGATTTGTTTACCACCGATTTAACCACCATATCCATTGGACGGATAATCTCGTTTTCTTCTACATATTGGGCAATCAATTCGAGGAAAGGTTTACCATATTTCTGAGCTTTTCCGGCACCAACTCCGGTTATCTGCATTAACTCATCAACTTTGATAGGATATTGGATGGCCATATCCTCCAAAGAAGGATCCTGGAAAATTACAAACGGGGGCAAATCTTCCTTGCGCGAAATTTGTTTACGCAAATCTTTCAATAAAGCAAACAATGTTTTATCGGCAGTGCTGGTTTTTCCACCACCTGCAAAAAATTCATCCTCCTCGGTATTGTCATAATCATGATCCTGAGTAAGCATAATGGTGGTAGGTTCTTCCATCCACGCTTTGCCTTCTTTAGTAAATTTCAGGATACCATAGTTTTCGATATCTTTTACCAGCAGATTATTAATCAGTGTTTGGCGAATAACGGCATTCCAGAATTTTTCATCCTTTTCATATCCTTTACCATACACATTTAATTCATGATTTTTAAATGATTTGATGGTGGCCGATGGTTTCCCAACAATAATTTGAATGAGATGGCTTGCTTTGAATTGTTCTTTGGTTTCCTGAACAGCTTCGAGTACTATCTCAACATATTCGGTTCCATCAAATTTGGTTTTAGGATGCAGGCAGTTGTCGCAACACTGACAGTTTTCTTCGTGATAAACTTCGCCAAAATAATGTAACAACAAACGACGACGACAAATTGAAGATTCGGCATAAGCTATTGTTTCCGATAACAATTGTTTAGCTATCTCCTGTTCGTTTACTGCTTTTTTTGCGGTAAACTTTTCGAGTTTCAGAATATCATCATAAGAATAAAATGCTACGCAATTTCCTTCGCCATCATCTCTTCCCGAGCGGCCTGTTTCCTGATAATAACCTTCGAGACTCTTAGGCATATCATGATGTATCACAAAACGAACATCGGGTTTATCGATACCCATACCAAAAGCGATGGTAGCTACAATAACATCTACCTCTTCCATCAGAAATTTATCCTGATTGCCTTTTCTCACTTCCGATTCCAGACCGGCATGATAAGGCAATGCTTTTATACCATTTACTAATAGGGTTTCAGAAAGTTCTTCAACTTTTTTACGACTCAGACAGTAAATAATTCCGGATTTGCCCTGATTGGTTTTTATGTATTTTATGATATCTTTTGCAACCTCTTTGGTTTTTGGCCTTACTTCATAATACAAATTGGGTCTGTTGAAAGAAGCTTTAAAAACATTTGCCTTCATCATGCCCAGATTTTTTTGAATATCGTGCTGTACCTTGGGAGTAGCGGTTGCTGTCAAGGCTATTACCGGAACATCCTGCCCAATGTCTTTAACTGTAGGTCTGATATTTCTGTATTCTGGACGGAAATCGTGTCCCCATTCCGAAATACAATGCGCTTCGTCGATGGCATAAAAAGAAATCTTGAATTGTTTGAAAAACTCAATATTATCTTTCTTGGTCAAGGTTTCGGGTGCTACATATAATAACTTGGTTTTGCCGGCAAGCAAATCGTTTTTTACATCAATCATTTCCTGTTTCGAAAGCGACGAATTCAGAAAATTGGCTATTCCTTTATCTACTCCGAAATTGCGGATATTATCCACCTGATTTTTCATCAGCGAAATTAATGGAGAAATAATGATAGCAGTTCCTTCGCTGATAAGCGCCGGCAACTGATATGTGAGCGATTTGCCACCACCTGTAGGCATGATCACAAAAGTGTCGTTGCCTTTAAGGATGTTTTTAATTACAGCTTCCTGATTTCCTTTAAAGGAATCGAAACCAAAAAACTCTTTTAATACTTTATGGAGAGAAATGTCGTCTTTTACTTTCATTTCAATTAATTTTGTTTTTGTTCATTTACTACGATTACTTAATTGTCGGTTTTGTCAATTTTAATACGAAGTTATAAAATTTTACAAATACCAATAACTTTTTATTTTTTTTCTGTGTTATAAATATTCAATATTAATAAGAGTTTTTCCTGATTTCAGTATTCTTTATCAAAGAATAATTACAACCCCCGATAACTCGATTCGGACAAAAATATTGTTTTTTTTAGAACTTCATCAAAGATGTTAAATAAGTTGACACAGATTTAATCAGCTTCCTTTAAGGTTTCAGTAAGTCATTGTCCTGATATTGTGGTAATAAAATAATTTATTGAAAGGTATTTTCATCTTATAAAAAAATCTTTTGCTGATATTTTTTATTATGATTTTTGACTAAAAACATTCTCTTACACTAAGTAAAATAAAAAACCCGAAGGATTCTCCGGGTTTTTATTTGTCGTAATCATCCACCTGATTATTTTTTTTCAGGCACCAATATATTCTTATTTAATTTCGATTTGGTAAATATTCCTATCACCCCATTCAATCCTACACTCATTACAATGTTATAAAAGAAGGCCAGAAACGCCAGCAACAACAAACCACCGCAAACAGCAGCCAATATCATATAAAGATTGTATTCTCCATGATAATAAATCGTGCGACGCAACATGCCTTGTAATCCGGCCATTCCCATAAATGCACCCATACCTATGCCGCCTGTAATATGTGCCCAAAAATGGAAGTTGGCCAATTTCTGACTATAGAGTTTTGCCCCATTTGTAACAATAGGAAACAGTACATAAACTGCCGAATATAAAGTCATGGTCAATCCTACCAACACTGCCACGTGAACATGGGGCCCAACAATCCATTGTGTATTGTGCAGAATACGGTTCAAGCCAATATCGGCCTGCATGATTCCTGCCGGAACTGCCAGTGCGAACCCCAGCAAACCTCCAAGTAAGAATTTCAGTTCGTTCGACATCTTTAGCGGACGGGCACTCCACAGGGTTGCCAAGGTAATAAAGAATGCCAATCCTTGAGTTATCAATTCAAATGCAGTAACCATCTCGCCAGATGCTATCTTTAAAATGCCCGGTTGTGCCTGATCAGACATCAGATGGTGAGACCAAACTGTCCACGAAACAACCAATTCTACCAAAAGGGCAGCACGGGCAATGTTTTGCATATACAGTTTCTTACCTGTTATCAGTGTCGCAAGCAAATACCAGGTTCCGGCTACAAAAATTAAAACCAAACCGTCGGCTATTAAATCCAATCCCCACCAAAACCAGTTTTTATACAACAAGGCATCCACCGAAGTGTTTTTTAAATCGTTGCCTGTTAGGTGACCAATCATATATACGAGTATCAACACACCAGTAAATAAAATAATACCTGCATTTAATGCCGTATCAACTGTTCCACGGGCTATGGCAGCCACAGGCAAAGAAATAAGATGTTCTTTTTGTTTGTCTTTTTTACGGAACAGGTTAGTGAGACCACTGATACCGAGAGCCGAGGCCATCAATTTGCCTGCCGGTTGTTTTTCCCAACCTTCGGGAGTATAAATAATTGTTTTGAAAATATTGATTACAAAAAATACTGTACCCAACATCACCAGAGCAATTCCCAGCACAAAGAAAGTTCCACCCAATGGATCAAACTGAGTGAAATCGGCGGGTAAAGGCCAGTAAAGTGTATAAAGAGGTGCATAATGTGTGATGAAACCTGCAACCCAAAAAGTAAGGGTTCCAAAGGTAATCAACACCCAGGTATAATGTCCCAGTTTATAGCTCCATAAGGGTTTACCCATCAGGAAAGGAACCAAAAACAGAAAGGCCCCGAACACCAAAGAATAAGTAGAACCGAAGATTCCCACCAACGGATGGGCAGTGAGTATCGCAAAATACTGATTACTCGGGATGGCATCAATAGGTTGAATCTGATAAAGGCGCATTATCATGCCTTCAATCACGGCAAAACCATAGTAAGCCAAACCAACAACCACGAATCTGAGAACAAGTTTTTGCATAGGGGTGAGTGTTTTTGGTTTAAAAAGACCCTGCTCACCATTCATAAATGTTTGTATAAAACTCATAATTTTAATTTTTTATATTTTTTTGAATAAAATTAATTGGCGGTAACTTCTACCACATCTTTCAATATCATCTGCGCACCTTTTGGTCCTGAATATTCCGTAGAGCGTATAGTATATACCCCCGGATAATCAAATTTCCAGAGTATATCGTTGTTGTGGCCAGGCACTACCTGCATCTGAAAAACCATAGAATTGTCCTGACGAAACAATCCGAATCCATAAGTAAGGTCTTGCGAACTTACATTGAAAAGCGCTTTATCACCCGCTTTAATCATCAGTTTTTCTGCAGGCAGATGAAACTCATGATTAGAAATAGTAATATCAAACACCTTATCCGCTTTAATTTCAGCACGGTTTATATCCATAGCTGCCCATGGAATGGTGTTATAGGTTATAATGTGCAGTGATACTCCCAGCACAATAAGCATGGCAGCAAACGAATAGAACAATGTGCTGCTGACTTTATTCCCTTTTCCCGGCCGCGTGATTTTAATGCCAAACCAGGCAACCAGCAGAATAATTACAATCGCATAACAAGTGTATGCGATGGTTTGTCCATGAAGAACAACTTGTGAATCAATCATAATTTATTTATTTTTTTATGTGTTTAGAAAATGATTTAAATTTTAAAGATAGTTGGTCCCGCATTTTTAAGGTCAGCCAATGTAGTTGATTCCAGCACCCTGCGGATGTTCTCCTTCACCCCTGCCCACTTATCGTGCATGGCACATTTTGTTCCGAAACAGCAATCATTAATGCCGAAAAAGCATATATTACCTGCAAAATCTTCGCCGCAGGCAGCGGTGATATCCAGTAATGATATTTCTTGAATTGGTTTAGCCAGTTTATATCCTCCGCGGATGCCCTGAACACTTATCATTAGCCCGCTTTTCGACAAAATGGTAAGTTGTTTTCGTAGATATCTGAAAGGGATATTCAATGTTTCGAATATCTCATTTGCACTGTATAATTTCTCTTCATCCGAAGCCATGTAGCTAAGAATTCTAAGAGTGTATTCTGTTGTTTTATTGAAGTTCATAAAATGACACCATTTGGTATTGTTTAGGCAAAAGTAGAGATTACTTTGAAAAATCTACACGAAAGTGATAAATCTCATTATTTAATTTTCCAAATGCAATGGTTTCCAAAATCAAAATAATACCCAGGATTAATTCGTCTTAAATTTATCCTCAAAATTGCAGTAGTTATTTTAGTTTTTTCCAGATACTTTTGTCTATTTGCAAGGTTTATAATAGCCGCGGTGATGCCGATATTTCCTTTTGTGAAGTCGTTTTTAGCAGTAGTGATGAAGTTTATAGCGCTTATTCACTAATTTATTTTGCATGTATTCCAAATAATTCGACTAATGCATGAATTTAATTTGCATGTTTGTTCGATTATTAACCTTGTGATGTCAATTATTTCAGTGATGGTGCCATTTTTTTAGCCCGTGATGTCAATTATTACTCTAATGCAATCATTTAAACAGCATATAAACTCATTAAATCCACTCTTCAAGTCAATATTTTCACTCTGAAATTCCTTTTCGTCAAAATCGAAAAAATAAACAATACTATATCAACGCTCTACGAACTTTCCCTTATAAGGATGAGTTTTCATGACACCAGTATTCTTAAGATTGTTGGTCTAAATAGGAGTCTGATTCGAAAGACTGTCTTCTCCTTAAACAAGAAAACGCATGCCAAATCCATGTTATAGCTTTTTTCAATTCCCTTGAGTAAAATCAAGGAACACAATATAGCAGGTCTAATATGAATCAATTGATAAAGGTTTGTTTCAATAAGAAAGGCAATTAATTAAAGACTGCCCAATAGAAAAGAGTCTTATTTAATCAATAAAAGCAGAATTTCATGCCTGCTAATTGATGAATGTGAGTAAGTGTGAAGCATCCTTGCTGGACTCATCTCATTAATAACCTTTGAATAATTGGTGGATACCTTCTAAAAGTTTAAAGTCTAAACCCCTAAAAAAAACAGCCCCTGCAAGCATTTAGCTTACAGGGGCTTGTTATTTTGAATAGTACCCCGGGCGGGACTTGAACCCGCACGGCCGCAAAGGCCACAGGATTTTAAGTCCTGCGTGTCTACCAGTTCCACCACCAGGGCAACTGTCTTATAAAAAAAAACCTCCCTTTCCGAGAGGATTTTATTTTAGAGCGGAAGACGAGACTCGAACTCGCGACCCCGACCTTGGCAAGGTCGTGCTCTACCAACTGAG
>CAYYQJ010000013.1:0-4317 GCA_964473775.1 uncultured Bacteroidales bacterium
TTGCATTACTTTTAGTGAAAGCTTCACTCAAAGTGAAACCTACACTATCCCTATAGTTTCGGCTTAAGCCGTTTCCAGTTATCCTACTTAATCCCCGACATAAATGTCGGGGCTAATGATATTTTTCCCTTTCGGGAAAATTTTTCTTTACATATAGTAATATAGTACTCTGTTCATTTCTTCTCCTGATAACAAAAACGGTTCTTACCCATATAATCCCCATCCATAATCTGCCAAAATGTCCGTTTTTCGCAGTTGTGCAAGTTCACAAAAACGTATAGTAACTACTGGGAAGATTGTTGATATGCACAACTGCCCAAAACAGCTAAAAGAGGCATTGCTTACTTGCACAACATAGCAAAATGGCTGCTTTCCGGGCAGAATTATTTGCACACACCACCAAAACGTCTATTTATTCACGTTGTTTATTCAGATATGCTGCCATAATGTCCACTTTTAGCAGTTGTGCATATCCCCATTGTGTCCAGTATTTACTTTGGGGCTTTGTGCATATTCGCATTATATAAAAATACCTGTTTTGCGAGGTTGTGCATTCACACATATTTTTAAAATAACTGTTTTAAGTTGCTGTGCATTCACACTTATTTATAAAGTAACATTTTTACGGCATTGTGCATTTCCACAAATTGGTTTAATAGTTATTTTGTAGGTTTGTGAATTCTGCAAATTTTATAAATACTGTGATTTTGCAAAATTTTATTAAAATTTATTTCAGTATTTAATTTATTGTTATTCTGTTTTTTGCAAAATATTTCAGTTAATAATAAAAAATAAATAAACTTTTTTCTTTTTTATTCCACCAAATAAACTAATTTAGCACCAATTTTAAATTTTGCATTTATTTAAATCACTCAATCAATAATTATTTTAAAATAATATAAAGTCATGAAAAAAGGTTGGACAGGGGCAAGCAACGTATTTGCTTATGTATTAGACAGAAGTATCGTATTAGCTGTAATGATTATTTCTTATCATTTATCACGTTTATTTGCTCATAAAGGTGAAGGCGCATCGCAATTGGCTATGTATAACGATTTTGAGCCGTCGGCAACAAGTTTTTTGCAATTTGTTGGAACTAAAAAAGGCGACATCACTGCCCAAAAAGAGCTGACAAAAGAATTTGAATCGGAATTTAAAGATATGGCTTCAAAACTGGATGAATTTGATTCGTTGACACGTGATGTTCATCCTGTTAATTCCTCCAAATATAATCTTATCTGGGGGACTAACCGCTATAAGTATTATCAGGGGTCGTATGATGATAGAATTGCCTCTTTGTTTGGCCTTGCAAATGAAATGACCAATCAAACTGTTCCTCTTGGTGCTGCTGCCGTGTTGGAATACAGAACAGAAATCATGGATAAACATACTGCCCAACGCAATCGCATGGTTACAGTGGGTAATGATAAGTTTTCGCTGTCTGATTTGAGGTATATTCTTTCGAAAAAACTCAATAAGAACCGTGGGGGATTGCTTTTCAGATATGGAGATTTGGATAATTGCGAAGAGTTGGTAAAATCATATTTCCCAATAAATCTATTGGGTGATCATGGCATGAGCGGTCATTATCAGATGATTGTTTCGAAAGGCGATTTCGACAGAGTTTGTATTCATCTAGCTAAAAAAGGTGAAAAATATTATATCCTTGCTAAGGGTGCCGACCTGTGGATTAGCAGTGCAGATAATTCAGATAATCCGGTTGCTTCTGGTTTTCTGGCAAAAGACGGAATTCCATACACCATTGAGCCGGAAGAAATTGGAGATATTACCAAGAAATTTATCATGGCAACCAATCTGAATTTAACCTCTTCGGCTGATTTGATTTTTAATATTGTAAAATCAAAGGAATAATTTATAGGAAATAAAGATCATTAGGTGGTTATTCATTGTGTTTAAACGTCCGTTGAGCATTGAACATTGTACGTTGAGCATTGAAAATTTTTAAAAATGTTCAATATGCAACAATCAATTTTCAATGTTCAACAATAAAAAAGGGCGAATTGTATTTGCCTTTTTTTATTCAGCCGCAATATGTTGCGGCTCTACTGCTTGCTAATTGTTTCACGACCGTTGAAAATTGAACATTGAGCATTGCAAATTGAAAATTTATAAACCCTTCCAATTTCTCCGTGCCCCTCTGTTTTTCCTCAGTTTCCTCTGTGGTTAGTTTTCACGTCTTCCTACTTCAGTCTTCCGTCTTCCGACTTCCAACTTCACGTCTTCCTAAAAATACAAATAATGAAACTTAAACTGCCCCTTGGTATTGTATTCCAGGGTAGGGAAAGGAATCTTTACGGCATTGAGTGCCAGCAAAAGGATTTTTACGAATTTGGATTTGGTTTTGATAACCGAGAAATCGATATCCATAGATAAATAAAGCTGACGATAGCGGTCGTAATGTGGCAAAGGGGTGCCGGCTTCGTTCACATCGGGGTTTTTGAAACCTCCCGTCATCCCATCGGCACCATAACCCAATGAAACACATATCCACCGCGGGAAATGCGAACTCTTTTTTACAAACACTGCCGAACCCATAGTCATCCAAAAAGTCAATCCGTTATAATCTTTCAGAATACTTTGTAGTCCGTTGCCGCCCAATGCTTCGGGACGGAGTTTGGCAAAAACCGTGGGATGATACGACATTTTCATTTTGATGTATTGCCTTTGCCAAATCAACTGCTGACTCACAAAAAACGAAGTTCCAATAAGGTTGGCGGCCATATCTGTCATAGAAAATCCCCATCCTGCCGAATATCCGTCCAATACCTCGATGGTGGTCATATAAGCCAGACTGGCAGCACCTGCATAAAGCACAGCCTGTTTGTGTTTGATGCCCGACCAGCGGTAAGAATAATAACAGAAATTGCTGATGGTGGATGCCGACATGGCATGGGCCACCTTGTCCATCTGCTGCCACTCGCCACTATCATCAAACAAATGAAATTTGGTTTTATCATAACGGCTATACCAAACATTGTTCAGCCCCAGCAAAGTGGCGGCATACAAAGAGCCTTCGATGGTGAGGGCCACAGTAAGCCGTTTGGGCCTTAAAGAAGTTACAAATTTAAAAGGATTGCTTTTGCGCAACTCGTCTTCAAAATTATAATTGAGAGATTTTATAGAATCTTCGGGTGATTTATGAAATTTAGCCTGAATGAGGGTATCCTTAGGTTTTATGGTAGTAATGGTATCGGATTGAGCAAAGCCCGAATGATGAAAAACCAAACAAAATAACAATACGATTACAGGGATAAAACTATGTTTATACAAATTTCAGGAAGTTAAAAAAGGTTTTAGTGTTCTATTTGCAATCTCAATTAATGCTACAAGCACTACATCATATTTAGCTTCGGCAATAAAACGCAGATAAGGTTCGGTGTTTGAAGGACGAACATTGATCCACCACGTCTCAAAATCGGCACGATAGCCATCAAAATCCATAACTGAAACCGGTTTCTCTTTTTCAATAAAAGATTTCAGCAAGGCATCCATGGCTTCCTGTTTCTTTTCAATGGTAAAATTCAACTCGCCACTGGAATGATAGGGCGAAATATTATGCATCAATTGCGAAAACGAAATGCCTTTTGCTTTCATTTTTGCCAACACATCCAACACCATCATGCAAGCCAGCAAACCCGAATCGGAATAATAAAAGTCTTTGAAATAATAATGTCCGGCATATTCGCCACCAAATAATCCATCAATTTCTTTCAGACGCGGAGCGGCATAAGCACGTCCAACGCGCCAGGTATTGATTTTGTAATTGAATTGTTTGAGATATTCGCCGATAGCTCTGGAGCTACGGATGTCCTGCAATACCTCGGCATCTTTATATCCGCGTTCATTAAAATAATGGCCCAGCACAGCAATGATTAAATCGGGCGAAATAAATTGGGCGTTTTCGTCAACAAACATCACACGGTCGGCATCGCCATCAAAAATGATTCCCAAATCGGATTTATTTTCTAGCACATGTTGTTTTAAAGCCAGCAGATTTTCGTCCACCAAAGGATTGGCTTCATGATTTGGAAAAGTGCCATCCAATTCGAAAAAAAGATAAGAAGGCTTTTCGCCCAACAGTTCTTTGATAAACAAAGAAGCCATGCCGTTTGAACAATCGAGACTTATTTTGAGATTGGCGATATCGGGCATATAGGTTTTCAGAAAAGAAACATAATCCTGATGTTTATCAAAATCATGAATGATTCCCTTTGCAGAAACAGGAGTTACGATACCTGATTTAATCTGCTGTTCCAAAACATTCAGACCGCTGTCGTAGCCCACAGGCAAGGCATT
>CAYYQJ010000013.1:4327-16866 GCA_964473775.1 uncultured Bacteroidales bacterium
TACGGCATATTTTCAGTCCGTTATATTCTTTCCCATTATGAGATGCCGTGATTTGAACCGAAGCATCAAACTGAAACTTAGCGGTAACCAAATACACAAAAGGCGTGGTTGCCAGACCCAAATCGTACACATCGGCGCCTGCATCGCAAATGCCACGGGTAAGATATTCGTAAATTTCGGGCGAAGAGGTGCGCACATCTCTGCCTACCAATACCTTTTTGGTGTTGAGAAGTTCGGGAAGGAAAAAACCTATTTTATAGACATCCTCCTTATTGAAATCAATATTATAAATCCCACGGATATCGTAGGCTTTGAATGCTCCCATAACAGAATTTTATAAAGGATCTTTCAGATAATTGCGGATATCTTCGAAATACTTGTTTTTATCTTTGGTAAAAGTTTCGGAAGCATTTGCCCCTTTAATCACAAGGGTTTGAGTGCGGCTTTTCTGAACCTTATTGAGTTCTTTAATCACAGCTACCGAATAAACAGCTTCGGTTTCACCAGCTATCAGCAAGGCATTGTAAATGGCCGTTCCTTTCGATTCCAAAGCATAATAAGGCTCGAGCATGTATTTATTAAACCCCAAAGGAAGCATCACATCTTTGCTGGTATAATCCTTGATTGCCTTTTTGATGCCTTCCAAAGTAGAATAAGGCGAATCGGCTATCACCTGAAAGATTTCCTTACGGTTGCAGGCCACAGCCAATGATAAACCTGCGCCTACCTGTTTGCCGTAGAGGTCAACAGTTTTCATTTTAGAATGATATTTACGCACATAATCAATGGCGCCGTTCAAATCTTTTTCGAACTGAGCATAAATAAAGAAATTATTATTGATGGTAAAATCGGCACTTTCGCCATATCCACGATAATCGTAAGTGAGCACATTGAATCCAAGAGTCACGAAATTACTTGCAATTTCAATCATATCGGCCATGTTGCCATCGCCGCTGCCACTCAGAATAATCATTTTCAATGAAGGAGTTTGAGGTTTATACAACCAACCCTTTAGGGTAAGATTGTCGGAAGTGGTGATAGATACCTCTTCGTAAGTCAATCCAAAATCACCGGGTTTTGCGGCATAAGTCTTTGACGGATTCAGTGAATAGCCGTAAACTACGGACAAAAGCATTAAAGTGCTTAACAAAATTTTTCTCATACTATTACATTTAATTTTTTCTGTGCAGGCAAATATCATACCTCTTTCGGTTGGTAAAATTACTTATTTTCTAAAACGTGTTTATCTTTTAATATTTTTTCTATTCAGTGCATCGTGATATTTCTTAGCATTCAACTCATGTTGAGCGTTGGTTTCAGCAAAATTATGATATCCTGAGAAATCTTCTTTTGCACAGAAATAAAGGTAATTGTGGTCTTCGGCCTCAAGCACTTTATCGATAACAAAGCCTTCGGGCAAACAAATCGGACCAGGAGGCAAGCCCAGATTTTTATAGGTATTATAAGGCGATTCTATCTGCAACTGATAATTCAGTAAGCGTTTGATAGAAAAATCACCAATAGCAAAAATCACGGTTGGGTCGGCCTGAAGAGGCATCTTTTTACGGATGCGATTGAGATAAACGCCGGCAATTCGCGACATTTCATCTTTCTTTTTGGTCTCCTGATAAACGATGGATGATAAGATAACCACATCGGCAGGGCTTAAGCCCATTTCGTAAGCTTTCTTACGACGGCTTTCGTTCCAGAATTTCTTATATTCGTTATCCATCTTCTCAAAAAACTTCACTGCGGGAGTATCCCAAAACATTTCATAACTGTCGGGTCTGAAAATACACATCACATTTTCAGGAGTCAGGTCGTGTTTTTTAAGAAAATCCTTATCATTCAGCAAGGCCAATAAAGAAACCGAATCGGCTTCAATTTGTTTGCCTACCCTACCTGCAAACTGTATTTTGGTTCGGATGTTATTAAATGTAAGTTTTACAGGTTCCTGCATACCTGAACGCAACATATTGATAAGCTCGTTGTTGTTCATGTGATTTTTCAAAAGATAACGTCCTGATTTTACTTTGGTGGTATAGCCTTTTTTCTCGCAAAGCCATTCAAAGGAAGACTTATCAATGATGTAATTCTCTTTATAAAGAATGGTTTTTACTTTATCAAAACCGGAGTCAGTGGGGATATAAAGGTAAACAGATTCCTTGTTTCCCAAATCAACATTGGTGCGATACACCAGATTATAATACTTGTATCCAACGCCCAAAGCACCCAACAACAATATTCCCATTAAGGCCAGAATGCCTACAATCAGATTTTTCTTTTTGAAAGATTTGCCGGTTTTGCTTTTGGTTATCTTCTTTTTAGATGGCATAAATTATTTATTAAGCAATTGCAGAAAATGTTCGTCAATCCATTGATTGTTCTGAAACAACCACTCCTTTTTTAACCCACAGCTTACGAAACCTGCCTTTTGAAACAAACGTAGGCTGTTCTGATTTATTGCAGAAATATTGCAATACAACTGATGCAGATTTAAAACTGTAAAGCAATATTCTATCAACAGTTTCAGCGATTCTGAAGCATAACCTTTGTTTTGTTCTTGAGCGATGATGATAATTCCGACACCTGCTCTTTTGTGATAAGGATCAAAATCAAACAAATCAATGGTACCGATTATTTTTGTTTGAGGCTGATCAGTAGTTTCAATAATTAGTCTTAATTGTTTTTGTGTAAAGATATCGTGTTCTGAATTTAACACGTATTGTTCAATGGTGTAACGCGAAAAAGGTGTCAGATTGTTACTGACATTCCAGTTTTCTGGGTCGTTTTCCAGTTGATAGACAAAATCAATATCTGATGGTTCAACGGCACGCAAATAAACTCTTTCGGATTTCATCATTTAGTATTCTATTTCTCCTGAGAAAACAAAAGCAGCCGGACCAGTAAGACGGACGTTTGTGAATGATTTGCCCACCTTTTTAAAAGAAACATTAAGATCGCCTCCACGCGTAGTAATGTCGGATTCTGAAAATTTTAAAAACAATGAAGCGGCAATTGCTGAAGCTACTGCCCCTGTACCACATGATAAAGTTTCGTCTTCTACACCTCTTTCATAAGTCCTGACCAATAGCTCATCTCTTCTAATTTCCACAAAATTGACATTAATGCCTTCTTCATAATATTTTTCACTGTAGCGAATTTTCATACCCTCATTTAAAATATCAAGGTCAGTAGTATTATCATCAAATATAACCAGATGAGGTGATCCCGTGTCAAGTAAATAACCACTCTCTGTTTTTTCAACTTTCTTTACATCATTCATGTGAAGACAAACCTGAGTGATATTATTTTCTGTGTGTAGAATTTCAGCTTGATGAACACCATCGATTGCCATAAAGGTCAAATTCTTTTTAGAAGAAATATGTTCATAGTAAAATGCAGAAATACATCGGCCACCATTGCCACACATGCTTCCTTCTTTTCCATCAGAATTAAAATATTGCATAGTAAAATCAAGAGTATCGTGATTGGAAATCAGCATCAATCCATCAGCTCCTATCCCAAAATGACGGTGGCAAAGAAAAGCAATCTGTTGGGGGGTAGCCACAAAATCACCATTGCGGTTATCAACAATGATAAAATCATTTCCTGCACCGTGGTACTTATAAAAACTCAGAATCATAAAGCATTTAATTCTCGAAGCAGAGATGCGTCTTTAACAGGCAGGAAAGACTTAAAATCGTCAGTAGGTTCTATCCTGTAATATTCTTTATTATACCTGATGAATAAGTTGTCATCATGACCAACAAGCGACAAATTATTGAATTCGAGCAAGCCAAAAACCACCAGTTTGATGTCATCAAATTTGTAGCCTTTATAATTGATGGGCGAACGCCAGAATTCTACTTTAATATTACTTTGGTCTTTTTTATGCGAATTTCTTTGGTCGGTGAGCACAGAATCCAACTCATAAGAGTCATCTTTACCATTATATTGTCCATCAACTTTAACAAAACGGGTATAAAGCAATTCATCTTTACTTATAACAATATTATCGTAATCGACTGATGATTTGGATGTATCATTGATGTTATCCTGATAAAGGGCCAATAATTGTTCCAATGTAAGTGTGGTAGAATCGAGTTTCAGACCATCAATAAACGTAGAAGGTATTTTATACTTAATGAGCTGTTTTTTATATTTTTCTTTCAGCGACATTTTTTTAGCAGTCATATCGCTCTGCGTATTCTGGCTGATATTCTGATGAATATTGCTCTCCTTAACAGGCTTATCCTTATTCTGGATTTGCCACCAAATGATGCCTCCACCAATAAAAAAACCCAGTATCATACCTAATAAAAGATATATCACCTTGTTAACTTTGTAACTCATAGGATACCTGATTGCTTATAAATTAAAAACACTGCAAAGGTAGTAATAAAAGTTTGTATAAAAATCGCACACTTTTGAACAAATCAACCGTAATATTAACAATTTTGGCGGAGTACTTTACAAAACAGAAGCCAGAAGTCAGAAGCCGGAAGTCAGAAGTTAGGATAACAATATTACAAACCTCTGCCATACAGGCTATAACTATTCGAGTTCAAGCGCTATTTTTAATCGATTGTTTACATCTTTCAATGTTTCAGAAGATAGATACCCTAATTCTCCAGTGAATATTGTCCAATTGAGGGTGGCTAATTTATCACATTTTATTAATGATGTTCTTGTAAGTCCTGATTTTTTAAAGTCTTTATGTTTAATATCGAATAAAAAATCGGTATCAGACAACTCATCAGTAGAAACGGATGTTATAAATGCCACAATAAAATCTTCTTTTTGATTCTCTTCTCTGGAAACAATCAAAGCCGGTCGCCTTTTATCTGCACTTAAATCAGTAAAAGGAAATTTTACTAAAACAATGGTTCCCCGTTTCATTTAGTATTTCACTTTTAAGTCCTTATCTGTATAGATATCTTCTTCAACGTTATTAAGAAATTCAAAAGCACCACCTTTTTCCATCAATAAATTTAGTTCTTTGGAAGACAATTCATCTTCAACATCGTCTAAAAAAGTAATAATAACTTTTTTAGGAGAATGAATTTTTATCGGCTGAAAAAGCTTGAGTTTTTTTCCATCATAAGTTCCTTGCAGGCTTAACATAAAATATTTTTTTTCAAAGGTACAATTTTTTTCAAAATGCTTATGATTGGATTTTAATTTGAATAAAGAATTTAGAATTCAAATAACGAAAAACAGACGACATCTGATAGCTACCCAATGACTTGTCTCGCCTTATACCAACATTAGTTTGCAGATTGATAGCAACAGTAAATATTCCAAATAAGGCAACGTTTAGCTTCCCAAATTCAATTCATTTTCCGCCAAACACAGCAGATGCAACTCCTCTTACGAGCAATATAACAATGCCCGAAAGCAGTGCAAAAATTAGATTTTATTCTTTAACAAACTTCCTGCAAACACTCATTCCAGTGTTTTCTATCCTGATAAAATAAATGCCTTTTACCAGATTACCTACCGGAATATCTACATCCTTCGAGCTATCATACAATCTTCGAAATACTTCTTTACCTGTAACATCCATAATTGAAATGGTATTTGCCGAAGCCGTATTCTTCAGATTCAAATGCAGATAATCAGAAACGGGATTTGGATAAATGCTTACTCCTTCCAACTCATCTTTTGGAGCAATACCAAAAGTGGATGGCAACATAGTGAAATATTTTACCGTAGCAACATTAGCTCTTACAGTTATTTGTAAAACTGGTTCATGAAATCCGGGAGTTATCCATTTATATTCTGTTTCGGTGCGTGGTAATCCAAAACCAAATCCTATAGTATCAAGATAAACCGTATCCTGGTAATCAACTATTGATTTAACGCGCATTACATTAAAAGTATCTCCGGGAAGAATCAGTGTACCCCATCCATCAACAAAGTTAACACGGTGACGTTTTTCGCCATAATACCCAAATGTGGCAATACTCGCATGATATTCTGCATCAGAAGAGTCTGTTGTTCCATAGGTGACAGGGAAATTATACAATATTTCAGGATTACTGAAAGTCATTGGAATGGCAACAGCAGAGATTTTTAGTCCTACACCAACCTGCGCATACTGACTTGTTGAATTCTTCATAAAAGCATAACCATCACTAATTTGAAGCATGGGTAGATTTGTCATACTTTGTTTAAATGCTACTGTGGCCAAATGTGCCTGATCAAATGGATTACTAAAAGCCACATTATATAATATTGGTGTTGAAAGTACACTTACAAAAGTATCTATAACAGTGCCTGAATACACCAGCGTAGAGAAATCCCAGTTGTAATTAGCACCTGTAAGGGTATAATCAATGTTATTAACCGAATTGGCGGTACGCAGGCGAATGGTATCGCCGGAAACAGGCATAGAATTCTTATCAATTACAACTTGTGCCTGCAAACTAC
This sequence comes from uncultured Bacteroidales bacterium, assembly GCA_964473775.1. Lineage (GTDB taxonomy): Bacteria > Bacteroidota > Bacteroidia > Bacteroidales > CAIWKO01 > CAIWKO01. The sequence goes on from CAYYQJ010000013.1 coordinate 10,763, forward strand.
TAATTAGCAAGGCGAAAACGAAACCAAGTAAAGCTCTTCTCATAAAAATATGGTATTTTTCGACAAAGTTACTAAAATACTAATTAGAATCCTGAAATATTATAATGATACTTGTAAATGTAACTGGAGTATTGAAAACTTATAACGCATCCTACGTCATTATCAAATCCCCCAATTATATCATTGTATCATTCTACAATTAAATAATCAGGTTCATTCTTTAATAAACTTCTTTACAACAACTCCTAATTCCATTTTTGTTCCAATTTCGCGATGTATCGCGTCAACATTTTCCTAAAGTATCGTCTTTATCTGCACTTCGCTCCACGGTCCTGCTAAATCAGGATATGTGGTATTGATAAAGCGGAAATAGAAATAAATATCGTAGCCTCTCAATACTGATACAACCTGAAAATCAAACAAAGCTTTGTAGTAAATTTCTTTAAGGATGGTTTGGTCAACACCGCTACAGCTTTCCATTACTTTGGTGGGATTATCAGCAGCTTTGCGTAAAGAATTCTGTACGTATGCATAAGCCATTTCTATGCCATCGGCACCTTCAGGGATATGCTTTCTGCCAACTGTGCCTACCGGTTTAGCACCAAACTCAAACTTTTGGTTGGATAATGGAGTAATAAACACATCGCATTCTTCCTTAATTGCTTCCTCCGGCCTGCTATAAGAGCGTTCCAGTCCTTTTTTACGCATATACATATTGCGGTCGGCATTGTTCCACTTGGCAGCAATACTATTATCAAGTATTTTAGAAAATTGTTTTTTCACAGCTTCTGTGCTTGTATCAAGATTATCAACCAAATCGCCTGTGGGGCGTTTGGAGGCAGCATTGTATTTAACAGCGTCGAAAATATATGTTCCGGGTGTACTGTCGTCGCCAATTATGTCGCCAGTATCAGAAATATCTGTTGGTGAAATCCCCAGACGTGCACCATTTGTTTGTGTATAGGGCCAGGCTCTGTTAACCCACCCATAAAAACCTGCTCTTGTTGTTGGATAACTCATGATTTCTTTTTTTTAAGTTATTATTATTGTTTGGCACAAGCTCAAACTGCCTGTGTTGTTAATTTTAAATTTTCTAATGGCTAACCATAGTTTTCTGTCGGATTGAAATGATTTTATGGTGCTCAACATTAATGTGGAAATATTCAACATCAATGTTGAGATATTCAACATTAATCTAGAGATACTCAAAATTAATCTAGAGATACTCAACATTAATGTAGAGCTACGCAACATTAATTTTAAGACTGAAAACACTTGTTTAATGATGTTGAAAAGTGGTGTAAAAGTGCTCAACATTAATCTTGAGATATTCAACATTGGTTTTGAATATCTCAACATTAATGTAGAGATGGGGTACAAAAATTTTAAACTATAGAAAAACAGCTTATTGCGTAATTTATCTGGATTTAGCATCTTTTTTATCAAGCTTATTACAGACCATAAACTTTCAGAAACTCCATATTCTGAAGTTTCAAAAAATAAGATTCTATTTGGCAAAAAAGGTTTCATAAAATTGTTAGCACATGCAAAGATGAATCTTTTTTATTACATGACCAACTTTATTTTTTTTTTTTAAAATTATTTTTTGAGCAAAAATTTTTACTTACTGTTTATGTGTTATTTGCAAAATTCATTTTTTACTTTTACTGATATATCTCATTATATAAAAATGAAAAATGACTCTTAGCTTGAAAAATCATAAATCCAAATCCAAAATCAATTTGATGCTCAAAAATAAATTTAACAGAGTAATAATAAAAAATATTTTTTTTAGTTTTCACTCCTGTCATCACCATATTCGGTATAAAATTTGATAATAAAAAAGTTCTAAAAATTTAAAAAGCTATGAAAAAAATTGTTCTAAATGTAGGTATTGCAGTTATCAGCAGTGTAATCACAGTTTTTGCATTTCGCGTTATCGATCGTAAAAACTTCGAAAAACTAAATTATTTTAATAATCAGACACCTGTTCAACAGGCTTCTTTAAGAAGCGGACAATATCCGGTGACAGGTCCTGATTTTGTGACAGCAGCAGAAAAAACGGTTCATGCGGTGGTTCATATTAAAACACAGTACACTTATAAAAATTCGTATTACGATCAGTTTTTTGGTTACGACCCATTCTTTAACCCTTTTCAACGACAGGGCAGTCAGGTGTTTCAGGCATCAGGCTCAGGGGTTTTGGTTTCTGATAATGGTTATATTGTAACCAACAATCATGTGGTTAGCGATGCTTCGTTGATAGAGGTTACTCTGAATGATAAACGTACTTACACTGCCAAATTAATTGGCACCGATTTGGGCACTGATTTGGCTCTGATAAAAATAGAAGAAACCAATCTGCCTTTTATTACTTATGGTAATTCGGATGATGTAAGAGTGGGCGAGTGGGTGCTTGCGGTTGGAAATCCTTTCAATCTTACTTCAACTGTAACTGCAGGCATTGTAAGTGCCAAAGCAAGGGATATCAATATTCTGGGCGATAAAACGGCGGTGGAATCCTTCATTCAGACGGATGCTGCAGTCAATCCCGGAAACAGCGGCGGCGCTTTGGTAAATGTAAGTGGCGAACTGGTAGGAATCAATGCTGCTATAGCTTCCAATACAGGTTCATATACTGGTTATTCGTTTGCTATACCATCGAATATTGTTAGAAAAGTTATAGCCGACCTTATAGAGTTCGGTCAGGTACAAAGAGCATTTATGGGAATCAATTTCTCCGACATTGATAGCCAATTGGCAAAAGCCAAAGGAATTAAGGTGATTAAAGGGGTTTATGTGGTTTCGGTTTACGAAAACAGTGCCTCATCCAAAGCAGGGATTAAAAGAGGGGATATTATTACCAAAGTGGATGGAGTGGAGTTAAACAGCCAATCGGAGTTGAAGGAAATATTGATTCGTCACAGGCCGGGCGATAAAATAGAATTAACTGTTTTGAGCAACGATGCTGAAAAATCAATTACAGTTACTCTCGAAAACCGCGAAGGTGGAACAGCCATATTGCCTCCTGGCGAAGGAGCTAATGTAAAAATGTTGGGGGCTACTTTTACTGACATTACGGATGATGATAGAAACAGACTTGGACTTGAGTCGGGAGTTAAGATTGCCAAACTCGAAAAAGGCAAACTGGCTTCAGCAGGCATTAAAGAGAATTTTATCATAACGAGTATTGATAATAAACCTGTTAAAAACGCCGAAGATGTCAACAAATACCTTTCAAACAAAAAGGGCGGTACCTTGATTGAGGGTGTTTATACGAATGGGATGCAGGCTTATTATGCATTTGGGTTGTAATAAACAGAGATTCCTTACTAAAAATTATTTAAATATTGTGTAAATATTTCACGGAAATCCAAAATTATTTACTACCTTTGTCCCCCGATTTCATGTTTAAATCTTATTAGCTTGATTTCCAAATTAATATTCCCAAAAACAGCACTATGAGACAGTTAAAAATTACAAAGTCTATAACGAACCGTGAAACGGCTTCGCTTGATAAATATTTACAGGAAATTGGACGTGAAGAACTCATTACTGCTGACGAAGAAGTAAAACTGGCACAACAAATAAAAGCAGGTAGTCAGGAAGCTTTGGAAAAGCTTACTAAGGCTAATTTACGTTTTGTGGTTTCTGTTGCAAAACAATATCAAAATCAGGGATTAAGTCTTCCCGACCTTATCAATGAAGGAAATCTTGGATTAATAAAAGCGGCCCGTCGTTTTGATGAAACCCGTGGTTTTAAATTTATTTCCTATGCAGTATGGTGGATTCGTCAATCCATTCTGCAGGCTTTGGCCGAACAATCACGTATTGTACGTTTGCCATTGAATCAGGTGGGTTCTTTGAATCGTATTTCTAAAGAATTATCACGTCTGGAACAGAAATTTGAACGTCCTCCATTGCCTGACGAATTGGCAGAATCTCTGGATATTCCTCAGGAGAAAATCAATGCGGTGATGAAAATCTCCACACGTCACGTGTCTATGGATGCTCCTTTGGCTGTGGATGAAGAAACCAAATTTATTGATGTTTACATGAATGAAGATGGTCCAAATACCGACAACCAACTGATGTACGAATCGTTGTCACGCGAAATTCAACGTTCATTATCTACGCTTACAGAAAAAGAAAGAGATGTTATCAATCTTTATTTTGGATTGGGTATGGCTCATGGACTAACTCTTGAAGAAATAGCCACCAAATTTGATTTAACCCGCGAACGTGTTCGTCAGATTAAAGAAAAAGCGATTCGCCGTTTAAAACACACCTCACGCAGCAAATTGCTGAAAGCCTATTTAGGACAATAAATCAGCTCTTACAAGCTACAACAACTTATTAAAAGGCCATCACATCATGATGGCCTTTTTTTTGCCCAATAAAAAAGCCACTCCATGTAATGAAGTGGCTTCGCAATTTATAACCAATTTATTAGAGACTCTTTGCAGCTTCCAAAGCTTTATCGTAGTCAGGATGTGTGGTTATTTCGTTTACATATTCTACGTAACGAACCACTCCTGCTTTATCAACGATAACAATACCACGTGATAATAAACGCAGTTCGTCTATCAGGAAGCCATATTTCAAACCAAAATCAGTGTCTTTATGGTCAGATAAAGTAATCACTTTATCAATACCTTCTGCTGCACAGAAACGTCCCAATGCAAAAGGAAGATCGCAGGAAATGGTGAGTATTACTACATCATCCAATTTTGCGGCTTCTACATTAAAACGGCGTGTCTGAGCTGCACAAACACCAGTATCAACTGAAGGAACTACTGAAATAATTCTTATTTTTCCGTCATAATCACTAAGTTTATGAGGTTGTAAATCGTTTGCCAAAACGGTAAAATCTTTGGCTTTATCACCAACTTTTACCAGTTCGCCGGCCAGGGTTAGCGGATTTCCGCCAAAAGTAATCATGCCTGAATGCTTTTCCATATTCTATTTTAATTAATTTTGTGCAAAATTAGTCAATTTATCCTATTTAAGTATTGTTTTACCTAAAAAAATATTATGGCCTCTACAAGCCTCAATCAATTTATACAACTTCTTGAAAAAGAAGGCGAGCTGATTAGAATCTCTGAGTTTATATCTCCTCATCTTGAAATCACAGAAATCACAGACCGTATCTCAAAAACCAATGGTCCTGCCCTCTTGTTCGAAAATACGGGGACAGGATTTCCTTTGCTGATCAATGCCTTTGGTTCTGAAAAACGAATGTGTCTGGCTTTAGGGATATCTGATCTGGATCAGGTGAAGAATGATATAGAAGAATTGTTTAAGAAGTTTGCTTCGCCCAAAAGCAATGTGTTTGATAAACTTAAGATGCTTCCGCTACTAAGCGAACTGGCTTCTTGGATGCCTAAACGGATTTCAGGCAAAGGCACTTGTCAGGAAGTGGTGATGACACATCTGGATATGACAAAATTGCCGGTTCTGACATGTTGGCCACACGATGGTGGTCCTTTTGTCACCCTTCCGGTGGTTCATACTCAGGATCCGGTGAACGGAACACGCAACGTGGGCATGTACCGCCTTCAGGTTTTTGATAAGGATATGACAGGCATGCATTGGCATCTTCATAAAAACTCGGCCCGTCATTATCATGAATATAAAAAACTGGGCAAACGCATGCCTGTTTGCGTAACCCTGGGTGGCGACCCTGTTTATACTTACGCTGCAACGGCTCCCCTACCCGACAATTTTGATGAGTATATTCTGGCAGGATTTCTGCGTCGCAAAAAGGTTAAAATGGTTAAATGCCTCACCAACGATCTGGAGGTGCCCGAAGATGTGGATTTTGTTATTGAAGGATATGTTGACCCTGCTGAAGAATTGATTCTAGAAGGCCCTTTTGGCGATCATACCGGCTTTTATTCTCTGGCCGATTATTATCCTAAATTCCATATTACCTGCATCTCTCACCGAAAGGATGCCGTTTATCCGGCTACCATTGTGGGCATTCCGCCACAGGAAGATGCATGGATAGGCAAAGCCACCGAGCGCATTTTTCTTGGGCCGATTCGCCTGACCATGCATCCCGATATTATTGATATGCACATGCCTATGGAAGGGGTTTTTCA
>CAYYQJ010000014.1:0-16845 GCA_964473775.1 uncultured Bacteroidales bacterium
AGATAGCTTCAGGTGACTGGAGTTCAGACGTGTGCTCTTCCGATCTGGCCCAACATAGCGATGAACAAAACAGTATAGGGTACAATAAGTTCAACACTATGAAAGGTAGTTAAATCCACAAACGGAACATTAATTGTTGATGCAGAGGGAACCATAACAGCAGCTAAAGTGAGTAATATGCCTAAAGAAGCACAAACAATTAAGGCATTTTTTTGTGAGATAACCTTTGGGATAAGAGCCACACCAAAAAAATATCCTATCACCATAAAAATTAGCATGAGCGAAGTAAAATATTTTGCCGAACTCATGGCAATATTCAATGATTCTCCGTAACGGATAATCGTATCACCAGCAATAACTTCAACTCCAACATAGAAAAATAATGCCAACACCCCAAGTAACAAATTTGAGTGTTTGAAAATACTATGATTTGATTCTGTTGTACTTTCAATTGTTTTTTCCTCATTCTTAATTTCAGGCAGATGAGCAAAACGGACCAGTAAAACCATTAATGCCAAAAAAAGAGCCATAAACAAATAAGGAGTAATCATCCTGTGTGCTAACTCATCAAGCAGTAAGTTTTTTTCAGCAGAATCAGTTAAAACCAATAATTTGGCTTTGATGCTTTCTGCATCTTTCAATAAAAACGAAGCCAGAAGAATAGGAGCCAAAACACCTGCAACTTTATTGCAAATACCCATAATACTAATTCGTTTGGCTGCGCTTTCTATTGGTCCAAGTATAGTTACATATGGATTTACAGCAGTTTGAAGCAATGCCAAACCCGTGCCCAGTACAAAAAGACCTGTAAGAAATAAAAAGTAGGATCTGATTAGGGCTGCCGGAATAAACAAAAGCGCACCCACGGCCATAATAGATAACCCAATGGTCATCCCGTTACGAAAACCAAACTTTTCAATAATTTTCGAAGAAGGTATTGCCATCACAAAATATGAAATGTAAAAGGCAAAAGTAACCAGATACGCCATTACATCGCTAAGCTGACAAGTTGTTCTTAAAAAGGGGATTAATGCACTGTTGAGCCAGGTAACAAATCCAAAAATAAAAAATAATACCCCAATGATGGATATCGAAAAAATATAATCCTTCCGTTTTTGTCTGATTATGCTATCAATTACTTCCATAAAAAAAATTATCCAAATGATTTCATATTATTTCTCTTTCAAGTATTTTTGGTCGTAAGCGATTATCCATTATCAATATAAAACATATGACAATTATTTGTAGCACAACAATAAATATCATAACTACCTAAATCAAAACAACATAGCACAATCAAGTGTTATGCCCATGATTAAACTTCGTTTTTAACTTCGAGTTTAAAACCGGTTCCATGAATGTTGGTTATACAAAGATTATCATCATCACGTAGGTATTTTCTTAGTCTGGTAATAAAAACATCCATACTTCTTCCGGTAAAATAATCTATGTCGCCCCAAATTGACTTTAATGCTATCTCTCTGCGTACTAGCCTGTTTTTGTTAACGCACAATAGCTTTAATAAATCAGCCTCTTTACGTGTTAAAAACTGTTCATGACCATCGATAGTAAGAATCATATTTGTATAATCAAAAGTATATTTTCCTAACTGAAATTGTTCGATATTATCTACAATCGGAAAGTTAGAATTCTTTTTCACGCGGCGCAGAATTGCTTCTATACGTAAGCTTAATTCTTCGGTACTAAATGGCTTTGTTATATAATCATCACAACCCAAATAGAAACCTTTAATTCTATCTTCATTTAAATTTTTTGCTGTTAAAAAGATTATTGGAATGTCTTTATTCATTCTTCTGATATCTTTTGCAATAGCAAATCCGTCTTTTTTCGGCAACATGATATCAAGAATGATTAAATCAAAATATTCACTTTTAAATTGTTCAAATGCATCTTCACCATTATCACAAAAAACGGTGTCGTACATTAATATTTCGAGATAATCTTTTAAAACAAGACTTAAATTGGGATCATCTTCTACCAATAAAATCCTGGCTTTTGTGTTGCTGTTAACTGTTGTAATCATAAATTAGCGTTGTTATTATTGTTATTATTCAATGGAAAATGTAATTCAAATATTGAGCCTTTACCCAGTTCGCTTTTCACAAGTTCAACACTCCCGCCGTGTGCCCCCATTACTGATTTCACATAGAATAATCCCAAACCGAATCCTTTTACATTATGGACATCACCTGTGTGAACTCTGAAAAATTTCTTATAAATAAGTTTATGATTTGATGAATCAATACCAATACCATTGTCTTCAATCCGTATAGTAATTTCATCATTTTTATTAAATGTCATTAATTTAATCTTTGGAGTATTTTCCGAATACTTAATTGCATTATCAAGCATATTTGTAATCACATTAATAAAGTGCAACTCGTCCACAAATATCTCAGAATTTTGAGCGTTTAGGTCCGCAATAATTTCTCGGTGCTTCTCATTAATTATCATGTTGAAAATATCAACAGAATTTTCAATAATGGGATGAATATCAATTTTGGTTGGATGCAAATCTATTTCTTTTCTGTCTAGTACGGATATTTGAAGAACCTGCTCTACCTGATTCCGTAATCTAACATTCTCATCGTAAATAATATTAGCATATTTTTGTATTTTTTCAGGGAAATTACAAACGGCCGGTTTCATAAGCATTTCAGAAGCTACTGAAATTGTTGAAATGGGCGTTTTGAATTCGTGAGTCATATTATTTACAAAATCGTTCTTCATTTCTGAAATTTTCTTTTGTTTGATTACATTTACAATGATATACAGGAAGCAACTGATTACAATTAAAAGAAATACCCCTGATAAGAATTGCACCCACATAAACATCCGTCGCGAAACAATAATTCTTTGTTTAGGGAAGAATACAGAAAGAATTAGATTTTTGTTTAAGGAAACTTTATTTAAAGAAATTTTATGATCGGAATTTATTAATTCATCATCGTAGTTTTCTGGATTATCACTGAAAATTATTTTTTCTAATGAACTATCAATCACCGCATAATAGTACTTATCATTGTTAAAGCAGGTAAATTCATTTACAAGCAAGGTATCTATCATAGAATACAGCTTTTTTGATTTTTCCTGTTCTTTTTTGATGTTATTTAGTCTGATTGAAATAGTATCTGTAGTTTTACATAAATAAGCTTCTTCTTTCTGTAATTCAGATATCTGATTGACTACATTCAACAAGTATCCTTCAATTTTTGCATCAAATTGTTCTGCTCTCAGTTTTATAGCACGGTTGGCCCATAAATATTGGGTAACAACCAGACCTATTACTGAGATAGTTGTTGTGATTGCTATAATTAAAAGTACATTCCGTTTCACGAAACAAATATAAACAAATTAACATAATCGCCAAGAAAAAAATTTGTTGATAAAAAAAAAGTAATACTTTTGTCCTGCTTTTTAAGAGGCTATTAGCTTATATTATAATATCATAGAGTATGGAAACAAAAATTGTTGAAGGAATTTTTCATTGCGAAGAAAAAGTGGTTCAATTGGAAGATACCGCTGCTAAGTATGGTTCAGGGCTTGTGGAAGTGTTTGCCACTCCTGCAATGATTGCCCTAATGGAAAATACGGCAATGAAAAGTGTTTTATCTGTTTTGCCCGAAGGTTACAATACCGTGGGAACAGAAGTTTGTATCAAACATTTAAAAGCTACACCTGTAGGAATGAAAGTAAGGTGTGAATCCCAATTAGTTAAAGTTGAAGGTAAAAAACTACAGTTTCTGGTAACGGCCTGGGACGAAATTGGTAAAATTGGCGAAGGTTCGCATACACGTTATATCATCAATGTAAAAGATTTTATGAGTCGCTTATAAAACCTGGGCACTTGTTATAAATTACCTTACTGATTTTGTCGGTTTAAATATCCTATTGAAATATACCTGATTTCCCATTGGGAAATCAGGTATCTATACAATAATATATAGGTGCAGGAATTTTTGAAAATATGGGATGTGTCAGCTACATATTTGTGATGCTGCGTGCCTGTTTGATGTTTCATTTCCATTGGTGAAAACAGATTTTTTAAAAAACCGTATCTCCCTTTAACTTGTTTGCCCCTGCCGTTAGCTGGTTGGTGGCTGCCGTTAACTGATTTACCTGTTTTCAGGTTAGGGTTTGATTGTAATATTGTACTACAAATTAGTAATTCAGTATTCACAATTAAAATTTAAATGCCATGAAAAACACAGAAAAAAATCTCGACGAAATCATTTTCGAAAAGAGAAATCAAGCTTATGGAGCCTATGCACTTCGCAAAAGCTACAGCAAAAATGTAATCGGAGCAATGGTAATTGCATTCACCATTTTCCTGATGGGAGTTTCAATCCCATTAATTGCTTCTTACATGAATACAGTTAAGTATGTTCCAACCAATGGAAAAGTAGAAGTAATTATTGACAAAATTCATACAAAGGTTGACATCCCTTTGCCTGAACCTCCAAAGCCAAAAGTAGCACGTGTTCCTGTTTTTACACCTCCTGTTGTTACTATGAATTCTGATGAAGTTGTTGACGACTTTGGGGATATTATGAGTAAAGTAGTTAACAGAGGAGTTGACACAATAGGTAGTGTAGATATTCCTGACGACAAAAAAGTAAATGATGTTATTTATGTTGAACCAGAAGTCACTCCACCCACCATTGTTGACGAAATGCCTGAGTTTCCTGGTGGCGACGCAGCAAGAATCAAGTTCTTTTCAGAAAATGTAAAATATCCAATGGTTGCTAGAGAAACAGGAGTTCAGGGAGCCGTTTATTTGACCTTTGTTGTTGAAAAAGACGGAAGTATAAGTCAGGTTAAATTATTACGCGGGATTGGTGCCGGATGTGATGAAGAAGCTTCAAGAGTAGTAGGTATGATGCCAAAATGGAACCCTGGTCGTCAGAATGGTAATGAAGTCAGAGTACAATTCAATATGCCAATTTCGTTCATCCTTAAATAAAAACTGAAGTAATGTGAAAAAAGGTGGCAAAAAGGCCACCTTTTTTTTATTTTTCAGGTTTGGTATTTTTCAACCAAATCTTTTGTCCGGGAATAGGTTCTTTGCCAGGTTTCATTCGGTTGCGCGCATAAAGTTCTTTTAAAAGCAAACCATACATTTGCGATATGGCCAACATGGTTTCACCCTCTGCGGCAGTATGAAATTCTTTATCTATCTTTTTACTCTTTGATTCTATGTAAACTAATTCTCCTTCTTTTAAAGGATGTTTTTGTTTATTATCATTGTAACGCATTAAATCAGAAGCTGAATATCCCAGGTCGTCGGCTATTTTTTCGTAACTGTCTTTTTTACGTGCTTTAATATATTTCACTCCATTATTGATATAAATTTTACGTGAGCTTCCCATAAATGTAACATCTCCGAAATCATCTTCCACATTGCTACCTACAATTTTGATTACATTGTGTGACTTGATGGTATCAGGTGAGGTTAATTGTGTGGTAGTATTGGGTTTCACCTGAGTCATTCGTATGGTATCTGTTTTAGATGCCAAACCCTGACAATCCAATAAGTTTAATTGGTTTTCTTCAATAATTTTAATCAGCATTTCGGCATACATTGGTTCTGTTGCATAACCAGCTTTTTTTAAACCATAGGCCCAACCTTTATAATCGCATATATCGAGTAAAAAAAGTGATTTATAATATTCGCGTTTCGCCAGAAACAGCGAATGGTCGTGATACGAATCGATATCCGATTTGTATTTTCTGAAACATTCGTGTTTTTCGTCATCGTCATAATAATACTTTTCGCCGGTCCATTCCACCTTGCATTTAATTCCAAAATGATTGTTAGCATTTCGGGCCAATTCGCTTTTTCCACAAGCCGACTCCAATATACCTTGTGCTAAAGTAATACTTGCCGGAATTTTATAGGATTTCATTTCCTGAAGTGCCAGGCTTTTATATTTGGCAATATAGTCAGAAACGTATTTGTTTTGTTGTGCAAACAGTTTAAAAGCAGTAAGTAGAAACAGTATTATAATCAGCGATTTCTTCATCCATTTTATTTGGATTCAAAATTAGTTAAGTTTTTTCATTGGCATCCCAAAGAGTTTTAGTAATTTTCCACACAAAATTGTTGAAAGATTATGCAACTCATAAAAAAATATTTCCCGGAGCTAACTCCAACACAGATTGCGCAGTTCGAAAAACTGCAGTCATTGTATAACGAATGGAACGAAAAAATTAATGTAATTTCACGTCAGGATATTCAGTCTTTGTATCTGCATCATGTGTTACATTCACTAAGTATAGCAAAGCTCATACAGTTCGAACCCGGCACTACCATTATGGATGTAGGTACAGGTGGTGGCTTTCCGGGCATTCCTTTGGCTATTATGTTTCCCGAAGCTGATTTTTACCTTATTGATTCAGTGGGTAAAAAAATTCAGGTGGTTAACGAAATTGTGAAAGCCGTGGAGCTGGAAAATGTAACCACCGAACAAAAGAGGGTAGAAGATGTTGAATTCTCATTCGATTTTATTGTTTCGCGTGCGGTTACCGATTTACACGAATTTGTGAAATGGGTAAAAAATCGTATTGCTGTGGAAAGCAACAACTCACTTCAAAACGGGGTGCTTTACCTGAAAGGCGACGATGCCATGCAGGAAATACGAAAAATGAAAGTTGGGAAATTTATTTTCGATATAAACAGCTATTTTACTGAAGATTATTTTGAAACCAAAAAGATAGTTTATTTGTACAATCTTTAAACTTATCGTTTGGATTATACAATATATTATATAGTATCGCCATAAGGTAATTTACGGGGTTTCCAGATAAGTTCTTCATTATAGTTTAAAATAAGGGCAATTCTGAATGAAAACTTTGTTATGGAAATTTCAAATTCTCCGAAAAAATTTCGAAATTCTTCACGGGAATTTCGAAATTTTGCTACGAGATTTCGAAATTTTGCTGGAGAATTTCAATATTTTCTACGGGGATTTCGAAATTTTTCGCGGGGATTTCGAAATTCTTCACGGGAATTTCGAAATTTTGCTACGAGATTTCGAAATTTTGCTGGAGAATTTCAATATTTTCTACGGGGATTTCGAAATTCTGCACGGGAATTTCAATATTCTGTGAGGAAATTTTAATGTTATTTATTAAAAAACAGTACCCATTACATTACTGTTTAATTTTAATAATCTTCTTTATTACTTGGATATTACCATCATCAACTTTAATAAAATACACTCCACTTCTGAAGTTTGAAATATCTATTGAATGTTTTCGCGGTTCAACAATTGGCTCAGATATCAGTAGATTACCCAGCATATCATATATTTGAAGATGAGTATAACTTCCCGGAGCAAATTCAATGATCACTGCATTGCTTGACGGATTTGGATACACATAAAGAAATTGAGAGTTTATTATATTAGGTTTGTAACCCGAAAATTTTTCACCACAAGGAGTCAGATCATTAATAAAATAACTGCGAATGCTGTCAATCCTTTGCTGCAGGATCGTAATGGCTGCTTTTGCATTTGAATCTGCAAAATTTCGTCCAAAAACAAAAGCTAAATCTAGTTCTTCTTTATTACCTGGACTAAATGTAAAAGGCCCTGATGATCCATAACTTCTTCTTTGATAAGGTTGATTTCCTGATTGTTCTTCTGTCCAAGGTTCTATACCCCCTGGGTTAATTCCCCATGTTCCATAATTGCATGGATCAGAGTTCCCTGGGAAAATATATCTGCAAACAGGTCCATTTCCACTAGCTATAGGATGTCCATTACCCCAGTAATGCATTTGTATACTGTCTTTCCAATAGCCTTGCAAATAATTATAAAAGTCAGAAGAAGTCCTAGGGACAGTCATTCCATCATACCCTCCTGTCCCCCAAAAAGTACCAGAAACACTTAAACCGTATCTTTCGTCATCAATAATATTGTTCCCAAAATTCAATCCATTAATGCCTTCGTCGCAGTTACCGGAAGGATTATCAATACCGTCTTTATAGATAAATGGTCCCCCCAAAACGGTTACAGATTGTGCAGGTGGATTTTTACCATAACCAATTTCACCCATTGATGTTTCATCATAATCATCACCATTATAACAATAATAGCTTCCTCTTTTAACATCACAGCCAATTAAATCATCGCTGCCAAATCCTAATTCATTATCGAAAAAGGTTCCTATATAAGTATTGTGGTAAGTGCGTGAAGAACGATTTACAATTTTAAAGTTTAGAAATACTGTATTCCATAGAGCCGAATCTTTGGGGCAATCGAAAGCATACAACATTGCCCTTACTTCAACTCCCAGTTTTTTACCATCTGAATCGGTATGTAAAAATCTGTCATCATTGAAAAGAAAGAAAACGCATTCATCGCCTTTTATTAAAGGATAATCACCTGAGTAAGGATCGTAAATTCCATCATCATTATTATCAAAAAAAGGAGCAATAATGGCCGATTGGCCTTTGGTAACATCGCCATTTGCCGGCCAATCGATAATACATTTCGCTGGAGTATAATTTGACTGCCAGCAATGTGTAATATGATAATCAATTTCTGATTTGGTTATTTTCCAAAGTCTTTTGAATTTATAATCATACATTGAATCATAGATTGCAGAAACCGGACCTGGCCAAAAATCCTCACCATAATAATGGTATAAATCAGCTGCCACATGTAATGAATCATCGCTATCAATACCGCCAATCCAGAAACTGCCGCTAAAAATTGAAAATATTCCGCTTCCTTTGGGAACTTCAAATTTTTGCCCAAAATTCCAATGACTTGGCTGAAATGTTGGAGTTCTTATTGCAAAAAGTAAACCATCAGCATTTACTCCCGCATTAATATTATTATTAGCTACAGAATCAAAAGACAAAGGATTATCTACATTGAAAAAAATCCAACCTGTGTCCGCTAAATTTGGTGTTCCTCCATCCCGAATTGAATATTTAACTGAGTCCCTACCTCCCATAAAAGTAGGTGACGCATTATATTCAAAAAAATTACCCAGGATTTTTAAAATTGTACCATGATATGGAATGGAATAGGTAAATATCTTAATGGTATCTCCATCCACATCATAATCATTAACCAATACATTAACAATAGCATGTCCACGAAAAGTAGTAACATAATCGTTTACTGCCATAGGTGTATGATTTTGAGAAAATAAATATTGGGAGAGCAAAAAAAATGCAATAACAGAAATAAATTTTTTCATAACACCAATTTGACATCAAAGATAATGAAAAAAAAGATTGTAATTAGTCTTATTTTTATTCAAAAAGTTTTACGATTATCTTTTGTGAGAAGAGTTTGTATTTTTGTTAAGATAATAATTAGGATCTGTTGTGGTTTAGATTTTTGCTTTGAAAAACAAAAATTACTATTACGATAAAATAAAACAAAAATTATTAATTTTGGAGTAATAAAATGATGGGCTGCTTTAATCATTCTCATTGTAAGTCATCATTGAATTAATTATTGAAAAACAAAGGAATAAACTGGGGATATGGAAATTAGTATTTTTGACAGCGATGCATCCATTGTAACGTTTGAAAATAAATTTGTAAGTGTAGGGTCTTATATTTTAATTGCTGACAGTTTAACCATGAGCGTAAACTCTGCATGGGCTAATACCTTTGCTCTTGATATTGATTTACTTTCAGAAGAGAAAGTGATAGCAATTTGGAAAGATCTTCAGCAAAACAATAAGGAATCTTTAGAAGCAATTATTATATTTGAACAAATATTTCTGGAAATTAAAAAAACCAAAAATCAAAAACGCAAGGATAGACTTACCATGGATAGGCATGCATATATCAGAACTGGTATTGTGCATTTACGGAAAGAATGCAAAAGAATCCAAAACAATTTTTTTCTAAAAAACGATATTACGGGATTAAAGCCATTTATTAATGAAAAAGTATGGCAGTTCCCTTTTTTTGATTTTTTATCTGACTTAAAAAAAGAGGATGTTTTTATTTTACCAATCAAAGATGTTTTCACGAAACAAGAGAGTTTTTTGGGGATTGATAGCATAATTGAAACGTTGTTTCCTTATACAACTTTCGATTCAAATGAAAAAGGAAATTTCGATTTTATTAAAATCCCTCTTTGGGATATCCCTTTTGCCAAAGGGATGTCTTTTGAGAGATTAAAATACACCAGGGCAGATTTACAACCAGTAGTTTTGCCATTTAAGGCCAATTTGAATAAATTATCAGAAGCCTTATTTCCTATTTGTTTTATTCCCGAAAACATTCAGCAGATAAAACAACTTTGTAATGAAAAACTAAGTGATCATATTGCTCCTGTTCAACAATCTATTTACGAAAGTTTGTATATTCAGCAACTCTTAAACCAGAATCCTCAAATCCCCAAATTGAAACTCTGTATGGGAATTGCTTCAGCCGAAACTCTGATAAATTATTATGAAAAAACAAAACTGGTTTTGCCTTATGTTGTTACCGAAATAAAACAACAGTCAGGGAGATTCATTGATTTAAAAGCCAGTTACGTTTTCACTTATCTGGAGGTTCTTCCAGATGTTGTTTAACTTAAAAAAAATAATTATAGTATGAAAATAAGTATTTTTGACAGTCAGGATTTCACTGAAGAAAAATCCAGAAAATTTGCTGCCATTGGTTCGTATATATTAATAGCCGACAGCATTACCATGATTGATAACAGCCTTTGGGAGAATTTATTAACTATTGATGTTGATAATCTTTCAGAAGATGAAGTGATTGCAATTTGTAGATTGGCTTATGCCCATGAGGATTATACAATAGAAGGATTACTCTTATTAGAAAACACGCTAAGTGACCTTAGAAAAGAAAAAAATAAGAAACAAAGAAATCCAAGATTTCAATACCTGTTGGGGTACAGCAAATCAGGCATTAAAATATTAAAACGTGGTTTAAGAAAAAACCAGGTTGAATTCATGGAACATAACCATATTGCAGAATTAAAACCTTTTATTGATGAAAAAATCTGGTTTGTGCAAGCTAAAGATTTCTTAAGTGACTCTAAAAAGGAGGATGTTTTTATAAAACCAATTACGGAATCAATAACTATAAGGGAGTGTATTTTTGGAATTGATAGTAAAATAAAAGCACTTTTCCCTTTTACAACTTTGGATTCAACGGATGTGAAAGATTTTGATTTTATAAAAATCCCGTTGTGGGATATTCCATTTACTGATGGCTTTTCTTTTGAAAAATTGAAATATACAAGAGAAGATTTGCAAGCAGCACTTTTGCCATTTAAGGCCAATTTGAATAAATTATCAGAAGCCTTATTTTCTATTTGTTTTATCCCCGAAAACATTCAGCAGATAAAACAACTTTGTAATGAAAAACTAAGTGATCATATTGCTCCTGTTCAACAATCTATTTATGAAAGTTTGTATATTCAACAACTCTTAAACCAAAATCCTCAAATCCCCAAATTGAAACTCTGTATGGGAATTGCTTCAGCAGAAACTATTTTAAACTATTTTGAAAAAACAAAACTGGTTTTACCTTATGTGATTAGCGAAATAAAACAACAGGCAGTAAGATTTGTTGATTTGAAAGCAAGCTATGTGTTTACTTATATGGAGATACCTGAAGAGATTTATGACGATAAAATAGAAGAATAATAGGTAATCCTCACTTTATGATTCTGTAACATTAACATGAAGTTCGCCTTCAGTAAATGAATTAAAAACAAAACCTATATTTTTCTGAGTAAAAGCAGTGTGCAAATGCAATATGGCATCACTTTTAACCACATAAGCTTTATTGATAATACACCAAAAATGAACGTTCAGCGAATAAGTTTCCTGTTTTACTCTGGTATATAATATAACAGGCTTCCTTTTCGAAATCACATGCGGAATACTCTTAATGGTGTGGTTAATAATCTCATTGATTATATTGGCATCCAGATCTTTTCCTGAAATAGAGAATTGAATCATCACCCTTTTTTCATCATTACTCAAGGTCCAGTTTATAATATTTTGCGATAAAATATTACCATTTGGGATAATTACTTCGGCACCATCATCAGTGTTGATTGTGCTTGACCTCAATCCTATTTCTTTCACTTTTCCTGATTGTCCTCCTATTTCAATTTCATCGCCAATTTTCAGCGAACCATCAAAAATAAGTATGATACCAGATACAAAGTTGTTCACCATATTTTGCAACCCCATACCAATACCAATTCCTAAGGCTCCCAACAGGAAAGTAAGCTTATCAATCGGCAATCCCGAAGCAGCAATAGCCAGCAAATAACCTCCCACCAATACCAATAAGCGTGTAATCAGCAAACGTGAATGCTGACCTTTTGAAATTGGGGAAATGTCGTCGGTTTCAGTTCCTGTTTCACCAAACAAAAAGCTTATCAATTGCTGCAGGATATGGGCAAACCAGATAATAGCAAAAAAGAACATCAGGTTTACCAGTTTAAATGTAATGCTTCCAAGACTTCTTTCAAGTGTCATGGTTTCAACCAGTCTGTTCGTGAGATTGTGGTAAATATTTAAGTTGGAAGCAAGCATAATCACCCATAAGAGTATGGCAAGTATAACCAAAGGGCCTTTGATTTTCTTTATTACAATGGCGCAATCAAAAGGTTTGTCAACACCCCTGTTCAGTCTGCTACCTTGCAGTTGTAATAAAATGATTTCGATAATAGCTTGAATAAAAATTGGGAGTATAACAGCCTGTATAATGGCAAAAACACCGGCAACACCCAATATATTTGATAAAGAAAATCTACCGAAAAGATTAAAAATAACACCCGCAACTACCAATATTATTGCAATAACAACAGCCGGACTGATTAATTTATAAAAAGGCATTTGTTTATCTAATCGTTTCAGGAATCGGAAAGAAAAAACCAAAATACCTGTATGAAGTATCAACAACCATATTCTTGCCGGTAAGGTGGGTGTAATCAATATAAAAGTGAGAGTAGTAGCAAGAAATAATGCCGCTAAAATAATCCAGTCGAATCGGTAGGCTTCCTTCTTTTTGAAAAATATAATACTCGAAATACACAGAATAATCAGATATTCAATCGTCAGATAGGCTGTTGGGGCGTAAGCATCAAAAAATGGCATCAGACAAAACAAAAGCGCAAGTAAGGATAAAACCGGACTATGATTCAGGTATTGCAGTGCTAGAAATGCGAATGAATCTTTTTCGTTTCTGAGCATCTTAAAAAGTTTCCTTTTCATAAAAAGCCAGAAAAAAATCAGAAAACCAATAAATAGAACCACCCATCTTTGCTGTGTGGTCTGATCGAAATAATAACCAATCACTTTGCCTTCATTCAGAAATATATTTCGAACACTGTTTGCTGAGTCGTTGATATTAGGGATTACAGCAGTTTTTTCCCATAAACTATTTGTTTCCTGCCCGAAAAGCTGTTGAGCGGCTTTATCCAGTTTTGTATCCATAATTTTCAGCATATTGGTAAGGCTGATTGAATTATCTGCTATTTTAAGCTTCAAAACATTCAAACTGTCAATATTTGCTTTAGCAGTAGAATCGGTTTTTACCCATTTTTTTTCAAGACGGATAAGCTTCTTGTCATAGGTTTTTCTGAGACTCGAATCGGCATATAATTTATGAAAAACCGAATCATTTAAAACCCTTTTCAAACGTTGTTTAGCAACAAAAACCGTGTTAAACATTTTTGAAATATGTGTCTGATAACTATCAACTTCATTATCTAGATTGGAGGCGAAATTCTGATAAAGATAAAGGGTCTTAATTCGTATTACGGCACGTTTGTCTTTGATATTTTGACGAATGATCAGTATGTCTTTTGCAATAATGTCAACCCTCTTGCTTATTTCCGTTATATCAAAATCTAATTTGACACTGTCACGGATTTCAATAATATTGTCATTCACCCTTTGAATACTCATCATATAATCACTGGGAGTGAGTGTGTCAGCAATCATGATTAATTTATTTCCGACCGAATTTGCATCAATATTAGTATCGGATTTACTTTTCAACCCATCTGAATTCAATTTCTGCGAAGGGTTATTGTCAGCATCATGTTTGTGTTTGGATTGGGCAATAGCACCGGAACTTATAAAAAGGAGGCAGAAAAAAACAACAAATAGTCTCATAGTATAGTTAGTAAGAATGAATTTTGTTTGAAGATAATTGCCAGAGATAGAGCTTAATAATCCTGCCTTCTCTAAAAACAATAAATGTTTCATTCAAAGCCATCTTCAAAGAACAAAACTATGCATTTTTTTGGAGAGCGGATTCTATTTGGTGAAAATTGAATTAATTTTGGAAAGTGGGTACAGGATAAGAACAATAAAAGTGGGTTTTAAAAAAACAAACGCCTGTATAATTTTATACAGGCGTTTGTTTTATCTGGTGGAGCTGGAGGGATTCGAACCCTCGTCCAAACAAGAAGCAGAAGTGCTTTCTACATGCTTATCACTTTATTGATTGTCGGGATAAAAACCGGAAAAGTGCCGTCCTATCATATCCTTATCTCTGAAAGTTTCGCTCAGACATCAGAGCCCTGCCTAAACTATTTCTGCATTTACGATACTTCTGACGGGACACCGCAGAAAAAGGTTTCCCGGGAAGCAGCCACCGCTTAATTCTAAATTAAGCAGCTAAGGCGTAGTTGTAATCTGTGCCATTTATGTGGCGTGAGAATTAGGATTAACGGGCCATATTCACAACGCCCGGCATGCTTACAAGTCCACTTGCCCTGCTGTCAAAACCGGTCAGCCCCTTGTATTTGCAAAGGTACAAAAAAAGTGGCAATCTGAAGCTAATTAAGTTCTGTAAAATTTTTCTTTAATCTTTACTATTATGATTGTTAATCATTATCTGCTGAATAACAATTTTTTCAGAGCATACTCTTACCTTGCACCGGTTACTATAAAGTCAATCTTTTGATTCTTGGAAATGCTTATAAAGCACTCATTGTAAAAGATATATATTTTGTTTAATACAAGTCAAATGGCAAAAAAACAGCATATATTAAATTAATAATAATCATTTTCATATTGACTGCTCACAATTTTCACTCGCCTTCTCACAATTCAAAGTTCGCTCCTGTAGATTTAAAATATCCTCCAGTTATTTTAAAATTGTGTCCTCACAATTTAAAATTGCGACCACTCAATTTAAAATTGTGCCCTTTCAATTTACAATTTCATCCTTGTTTTTGCAAAATGCTTACATGTTACTTAATATTAGCAAATCTCTGCTTATATGGATGTTCCATCTGCATGTCCATAAAATCAGTGAATCTGTGGCTAAATATATTCTGATTGTGTCCTGTTTTTTGAGGTTGCAATTTTACCAATTATATATTTTTCAAGCTTTTCACATAAGGAATCATCTCTTCCATAAAAGCAAGAAAATCTTTGTTCAGCTCATTATAATGAAGATGAATTTGTCCTGCCGCTTTTCCCAAATCAGGGGCATAACGTGTTCTTCTGGCTAGCCCTTTAAAAAACGAATTGAAGCTATTGGCATCGCCATAATACACCAACCAGTTAGAAATAAACATGTGTGGAAGCATGCGTTTCATTCTGATTGGGAGAATTTCGTAACGTGCCAGTAATGTTGCATAAACTTTCTGTGAAAAATGAAAAATTGTTAAATCACTATATAGTGACCAGTTTGCTGCTAAAAAATGATCGTAAAACATATCAACAATGATATTGGCATACAAACCAAAACTTGAATCTATGCGACTTACGCTTTCTTTAAAATGAGAATTTGAATCCGTAAATTCATCAATTAAATGATGAAGTCGTATTCCTTTGCGAATTTCATCCGGAAAGTGGAGGTGTTTACCTCTAACTGTATCAGCAATAAAATTCCCTATCAAAACATCATCAAAACTAAAGGATAAATAAGCGTGTGCCAGATAATTCATTTCATCAAAATTTATATGCAAAATTACAGGAAAATAAGATGATTTGTAATAAGCATGACCTATTTGTTGTAAAATTAGTATTTTTGTTTGCTTGATTTTAATCATAACCCTATAAATAAATCAGGTTATGAGGCAGATCATTTAACAAAAAACAAAACGACTTTTATTTAGATAATAAATTTTATGAACGAAACTGAATTCAAAAATAGCATATTACAAGGAATTCCCGAAACACTTCCACTGCCACAAGCTTATGACATCAATATCAATCATGCTCCCAAACGTAAAGATATTCTATCGGTAGAAGGAAAAAAACTGGCTCTGAAAAATGCCTTACGTTATTTCGATAAAAAGCATCACACTGTTCTTGCTGCTGAATTTTTGAAAGAGCTCAATGATTACGGACGGATTTATATGTACCGTTTTCGCCCCACATATAAAATATTTGCCCGAAGCATTAACGATTTCCCGCATCAATCAAAACAGGCTGCTGCCATCATGCTTATGTTAAGTAATAATTTGGATACTGCAGTGGCTCAGCATCCTCATGAGCTGATTACTTATGGAGGAAACGGGGCTGTTTTCCAAAATTGGGCTCAATATTTACTTACGATGAAGTATCTGGCAACGATGACTGATGAGCAAACTTTGGTTTTATATTCAGGTCATCCTATGGGGCTTTTCCCATCGCATAAAGATGCTCCACGGGTAGTGGTTACCAATGGAATGGTTATTCCTAATTATTCAAAACCTGATGATTGGGAGCGTTTTAATGCATTAGGAGTATCACAATACGGACAAATGACTGCCGGTTCGTTTATGTATATCGGTCCGCAGGGAATTGTACATGGAACCACCATTACGGTGCTGAACGCAGGAAGAAAAATTGAAAAGGCCGGAGAAGGCATTG
>CAYYQJ010000015.1:0-6268 GCA_964473775.1 uncultured Bacteroidales bacterium
CATAACATTTGGCCTTAAACGAAGGAATAAACTCTGCCAAAGCTGCATCGGTGGTGGTTGCAGGCACCACTTTCAGCAGGGTATTATAGGCAAGAAGCAATCTTTTATAAGCCTTTTCAGCGCCTTGCAAAGCATCATTTCCAAAATCAACGGTGCTGCGATATTGCGCCTGAAGTATGAAAAACCGAATGGTCATGGCCGAATAAGCCTGCGTGAGCAAAGGATGATTTCCGCTGAAAAACTGGTCGAGATTGATGAAATTATTGAGCGATTTGCCCATCTTCTGCCCATTCACCGTAATCATATTATTATGCACCCAATAGTTACAAGGCTCCACATTGTTGGCTGCTACCGACTGTGCAATTTCCGATTCGTGATGCGGAAACAACAAATCCATGCCGCCCCCGTGAATGTCGAAATGCTCGCCAAGATATTTGGCACTCATAGCCGAACACTCCAGATGCCAGCCCGGAAAACCCATACTCCAGGGCGATTTCCAACGCATGATATGCTCAGGCGAAGCTTTTTTCCACAAAGCAAAATCATAAGGATTTTGTTTTTCATCCTGACCATCGAGGTCGCGGGTGTTTGAATATAAATCTTCCAAAACCCTGCCCGAAAGCTTGCCATAAGCATGAGATTGGTTGTATTTTTTCACATCAAAATAAACCGAACCATTAGAAACATAAGCCAGTCCTGCATCCAGAATTTTCTGAACCATCTCCATCTGCTCGATGATATGCCCCGAAGCTTTTGGCTCTATGCTTGGCGGCAAACAATTGAGTGCGCGCATGGCATCGTGATAACGGTTGGCATAATATTCAGCCACTTCCATAGGCTCGAGTTGTTCGGTGCGGGCTTTTTTTGCGATCTTATCTTCGCCCTCGTCGGCATCATTTACCAGATGGCCCACATCGGTTATATTGCGCACATAACGCACTTTGTAACCCACATGCTGCAGATAACGAAATATCAAATCGAAAGTAATAGCCGGCCTTGCATGACCTAAATGTGGATCGCCATAAACGGTGGGTCCGCACACATACATGCCTGCAAAAGGCGGATTTATAGTTTCGAACTTCTCTTTCTTGCGGCTTAAGGTATTATAGATTTGAATATCCTGAATCATGGTTTTTGAATTTTAAGGATGCAAAGGTAGGAATTTTTTGAAGATAGAAGAGGGAAGTTGGAAGATGGAAGACCGACTTCCGTCTTCCCTCTCCCAACTTCCTCCAAACCCAAAAAAATAACTATCTTTGCATTATGATTGATTTTTCGAAATTTACCCTTGATAACGGATTAAAGGTGATTGTTAGCACCGACACCTCCACCCCTATGGTGGCTGTGAATGTGTTGTACAATGTGGGTGCAAAAGACGAACAGCCCGACAAAACCGGATTTGCCCATCTGTTCGAACATCTGATGTTTGGCGGGTCCGTAAATATTCCTTCTTACGACGAGCCCCTTCAAATGGCCGGTGGCGAAAACAATGCTTTTACTACCAACGATTTTACCAACTATTATATCAGCATTCCGCGACAAAATATAGAAACCGCTTTCTGGCTCGAATCCGACCGCATGTTGGGCCTGGCCTTTTCAGAAAAAAGCCTCGAAGTGCAGCGCAATGTGGTGATTGAAGAGTTTAAACAACGATATCTTAATCAGCCTTACGGCGATATATGGCTATTGCTGCGGCCTTTGGCTTATAAGGTGCATCCCTATCGCTGGTCAACTATTGGCGAAAAAATCAGTCATATAGCCGATGCTACAATGGATGATGTGAAGGGATTTTATCAGAAATTTTATAATCCTGATAATGCCATTTTGTCGGTAGTTGGCAATGCAACTGTGGATGAAGTCCGCGAGCTATGCCTGAAATGGTTTGAACCCATTCCTTCGGGCAAAACATATAACCGAAATCTTCCTCAGGAACCCCAACAAACGGCAAGAAGAAACCTTACGGTGAGCAAAGAGGTTCCTTATGATATGATATTAAAAGCCTTTCACTGCGGTGGCCGTATGGATAAAGACTATTATGCCACCGATTTGATATCGGATGTGTTGTCGAATGGAAATTCGTCGCGACTCTACAACAATCTGGTGAAAGAAAAGAAAATCTTCAGCGAAATTGATGCCTACATCACAGGCGAAATAGATGCCGGACTGTTTGTGTTTTGTGGAAAACCTGTGAAAGGCATATCCATCGAAACCGCTGAAGCAGCCATAGCCGAAGAAATAAACCGAATGAAAAACCAATTGGTATCCACCGAAGAACTGGACAAAAGCAAAACCAAACTGGAAGCCACCATAGAGTTTTCTAATGTCAATATCCTCAACCGCGCCATCAAACTGGCTGCCTCCGAACTATTGGGAGATATTGATTTGGCCAATAACGAAATTTATAAATACATGGCTGTTTCGCCGCAGGAAATGCAGCAAGTAGCCCGAAAAATATTTACAGAAGAAAACACCTCAACGCTTTATTACCTTTCGAAAAACAATGCAAATGAAATTAACGGATAGAAAACTTCAGCCCGAAATTCATATCATCGATAATTTCGATTTGATTGAACCCGAATGCCTTCACCTCGATAATGGCATCCCTGTTTATCTGTTTAATTATGGAACACAGGACATCATAAAACTCGATTTTATGTTCGAAGCCGGAAGCTGGTATCAACATCAGCCACTCACGGCCCGCTTCAGCAGCCTCATGCTTCGCGAAGGCACCGAAAACTATTCTGCCTATGAAATTGCAGAGCAACTGGATTCTTTAGGCGTATCCCTCAGCAGCTTTGCCATGAAAGACACATCGCTGGTTTCGGTTTCTCTGCTGAGCAAACATTTCGAAAAAATATTGCCCCTCATCAACGAGGTGATTAATAAACCGGTTTTCCCTCAAAAGGAACTGGAAATTCAGAAATACTACGGCAAACAAACCCATATCGACGACAGCTTGAAGGTAAACGAAGTGGCTGCACGGCATTTCGGCAATCAGTTGTTTGGCGATAATCATCCTTACGGAAAACTGATTCATGTAGATGATTTCGATTATGTGAAACGCGAAAACCTGATTGATTTTCATCAGAAACAGTTTATTCCTGAAAAATGTAAGATGGTTGTTTCCGGAAAATTTGGTCCTGCCGTTTTATCCGGATTGAACGATGTATTCGGGAAAATAAAAAACCAAAACATCCCCACTCAGGATAAAAACGAATATGCCATCCATCCAAAAGCAAACAAATTAATCATTGAACTTCCCGATGCCGTTCAATCGGCGCTTCAGGTGGGCAAAATATGCATAGGAAAACGCCATCCCGATTATTTCAGATTATCGGTAGCCAACACCTTGTTGGGAGGATATTTTGGATCAAGGTTGATGAAAAACATTCGTGAAGACAAGGGTTATACTTATGGCATTTATTCATCCATGGTCACTTTTCAGCACTCGGCCATTTTCTATATCAGTTCCGAAGTGGATGCAGATGTCAGCCGTCAGGCTTTAGACGAAATCTATCTTGAATTAAAGAAACTGCGAACCGAAAAGGTCAGCAATTCGGAACTCGATCTGGTTAAAAAATATCTTACAGGCCATATACTGCGTGCCTTCGACGGACCATTCAGCACTGCCGAAAGATTCAAAGGCCTGGTTGAATATGGAATTGATTTCAAAGAGTATTATCACACCCTAATAAAAACCTTACATCAAACCACTGCTGAAGAGGTTCTGGAAACCGTAGAAATGTATCTGCACGAAGATTCCATGATGGAATTGATTGTCGGCAAATAAAAATATTTCATGCTTCACCCAATTTTTTAGGAAAAAATACGTTTTTATATTAGTTACTCTTTTTTTGAAAACAATTTAAAGACACTATTTATGACTGATGCTGTAAAATGTGAATAAAATTTTTGTAATTTTACAGCGTTGATTTTCCAAATGGCAAAGCTTATGTTCAAATTTATAAAGCTCTTATTTTTAATTCTATTACTTGGAAGCAGCAATCTTTTTGCCTCACATTATATGGGAGGCGAAATCACCTGGCAATGTCTGGGCAATGGCAATTATCGTTTCGTAATGAAATTATACAGGGAGTGCAATGGCATTACCTATAACACCAACGAACCATTAACAGTTACAAATAACCCTTTGGTATCATCCATCACCATGACATTATATCCAGGTGGAAATCCACGCGATTTAGCCGATGGTACACTGGATGGCAGAACCGATATATCACCCAATTGCTGGAATAGTACAGCAGAAATACAATGCAACCCAATTCCCTCAGTAGCCAACACTGGTGCTGTTGAAGAATGGTATTACACCTCCGATGCTGCCTACCCAACCGGAGTGCAGTTATTAGGAGTTCCTCCTGCTGCGGGATGGATATTTTCGCATGTGGGATGTTGCCGCAATCCTTGTGCTAATATACCTACTTCCACCTTGGACAATTGGTATTTAAGAGCCATCATGTATCCTTATAACGCCACCAACGAATATCCCTGTTTTGATAATTCTCCTCAGTTTGCCGAAGTTCCTTCAACGGTAATTTGCACAGGATATCCTTTTAAGTATAATCACAATGCTTTTGATAAGGAGTTGGATTCCTTGGCATTTTCGTGGGCTCCGGCCTTAAATGGCAGTCCAACCACTCCCGAAGTGTATGGTGCAGGTTACTCTTTCAATAGCCCCTTGCCCAGCCCTGTTCAGAACCCTGCTAACATTGCAGCAACAATGAATCCTTATAGTGGCGAAATATCCTATACCTCTTTTACATCAGGTGCTTTTGTTACAGTTACCAAAGTAACGGCCTATAGATGCGGAATCAAAATTGCAGAAATATTCAGAGAGATGCAGATTGTGCTTCTGGCCTGTCCGGGAAGCAATATTCCACCCGATGCGCAGGGACCTTTTTATAATCCTTCCACAGGTAATATGGAATTTGTAGATACGGTATATGCCGGCGATGTGGTTGATTTTGATATCACTTCTATAGATTATGGCACCTTACCCAACGGCAATCCGCAAACCGTAACCCTCGAAGCTTCCGGTCAGGACTTTGGCGCTGGATTCACTAATGCTTCCTCGGGTTGCGTCCGACCGCCTTGTGCCACTTTGAATCCACCGCCTTTGATAACAGCCATGCTTTCGGTTTCCACCCATTTTCATTGGCAAACCACCTGCGACCATCTAACGCATCCGGCCTCCATTACAGGTATTCCGGGTGTATGTGGAACCTTGTTTAATGTCCATAATTTTGTCATTAAAATGTACGACAATTATTGCCCGGCTCCGGGCATACAAATTGCCACCATTTCAATAGTAGTCTTGCCCTTGCCTGTGCTCCCTTCACCAAAACTGAAATGTACGGAAGTGCATCCCAACGGAGATATTACCTTAACCTGGGTCCCCCCCCCGGACCCTCATGGCACTTTTAATAGTTATCATGTCTATTATTCTACTTCGCCCGGCGGGCCGTTTACAAAGATTGATAGTCTTTTCAGCTATTCCGCTACCAGTAAAACTTATCCCGGTTTAGGCGGCAACACCGCCCCCAGATATTTTTATTTGGAAACACGTTCAGGGTGTTATGGAAAATATTATTCTTATACCACGGGCGACACTGTGGCGAGCATGAAACTCAATGTAACCTTAGGTTCGCAGAGCAACATTGCACAGCTTGCCTGGAATCCTGTACACAATCCGCTATTAGGAAGTTCATCGCAATGGTATCATATCTACATAGAAAATGCTCCCGGGATCTGGACATTGATGGATTCTACCCAATTAACCACTGATGCTGATACCAGCGTTTTTTGCAGCAAATTTTTCAACTACCGCGTCGAAATATCAGATACAACGGGTTGCACCTCGGTTTCTTCAGTGGATGGCATTTTGCTTCAGGATGCATTTCCCCCTGATTTGCAATTCCTGGATTCGGTGAGTGTGGATAATGTCAGTGGAAAAGCTATTTTGGGATGGAAAGCGTCTGTAACTCCCGATGTGGTTAAGTATTATATTTTCCGAAAAACAATTACGGGTATCTGGAATTTGCTGGATTCAGTAAATGTTCCCAATACCACTTACAAAGACTTAACATCAAACCCTCTTGCACATTCTGAATCCTATTGCATTTCGGCAGTGGATAGTTGTAAAAAGCTCAGCCCCATGAGTCCCGAACATAGAACCATTTATCTTTTACCAACAAAGATGAACACCTGTGCGAGTCAGGTAAGTCTGAAATGGTCGTCTTATATCAATTTT
>CAYYQJ010000015.1:6368-15906 GCA_964473775.1 uncultured Bacteroidales bacterium
CGTTATGCCACAGTCAGAAGTAATGATAAGGTGAAGATAGGATTTTTTGTGGATACTACTTCCTACATCAGCCGATATAAGGTGTTGCGGTCGGAAGATGGTTTGAATTATGACACCATTGCCTTCCTGCCTTCCACCAACCTCACTGCCAATGTATCTTATACAGATGCCGATGCGCTGGTGAACGAAAAAAGTTATTTTTATAAAGTGGTGGTGGTTGATAGTTGCAATCTGAATGTGTTGACTTCAAATACCGGACGAACCATTTATTTAAATGGTGATGTAACCAATTATTTATACAACAACCTCTGGTGGAATGCTTACGAAGACAGGGTTCCTTTGGGTTATAATGTTTTTCGTGAGGTAGAAGATTTTGAATCGTATAATAAAATTCAATCTTTTCTTTCAACAACCACCTCTTTTACTGACGATATTGGAAATTATACGCAAAGCGGAGGCCGTTTTAAATATACCATCGAGGCTCCTCTTTTTGATGTTTTTGATACGATATTTTCGTTTACCGATACGGTTTATTCAAACGAAATCATTTTATTGCAACCTCCACGGCTTTATGTACCCAATGCCTTTAGCCCAAATGGAATGAACAATATTTTTAAACCCATTGGTGTTTTTACAGAAAAGGATAATTATGAAATGATTATCTACGACCGATGGGGACAAAAAGTATTTGAAACTACCGATTATAATGAAGGATGGGATGGCAAATTCAATGGCAAAAATGCTGAATCGGCTATCTATACCTACTTTATTCATATTACAAATGCCTTCAATAAAACATTTAATAAACGAGGAACGGTGATGTTGATTCGTTAAAATGTGGAACTGATTATTAAAAAAAATGCGAAGCCAATATAAAGCTTCGCATTTTTTGTTTTAAGTGATACAGTTTTCACTTGAATTCCCTAAAGGTTATTTCCATCAAAGCATCCTTTTAAGTTCATCAATATTTGCAGAAAATTTTAATTTGCCTGATTTATGTTCAACTTTAGATTTGTTGTAATTGCTGGCAATTTCATCCCGCCTCGAATCGGCAATATTATGTTCTAATAGATTTTTAAGTTCAATTCTGTCTTCAAGAGGCAACTCATAAATGGTTTCTACGATAGAATCAAATTTTAAAGCTTGTGGTCTCATAACAAATTATTTGATGCAAAGATAAGGAATGTTCTTTTATGGTGGAGTGAATCAGAAAGCAAAATAAAAGGCAAAACTATTAGCGGTTTTGCATTTTAGTTTGGATTGGTATGCTGACACACGGATTACTTGTGGTTTCCGGTTTCCTCAAATATCTCAAAAAAAAAACCTCATCTCCCCACATTTTTTGGTCACCAGCCTTAGAATTGGGAAGATGAGGTTATTTATCAGCCTACTGCCTAAATTATTTTCGCTTTAATAGGAGTTGACAATATAGGGCTGATGCTTTCATCTTTTGAAACATAGACCAAAACATACCAAACATCCTTACCTAATTCTTCGTTATGAAAATGGTTAATATATTTGCCATGTTTAACCCGCCCAAGATGTATCATTTTTTTAACATCTGATGCATTAGCTTCTTCAAATGTTTCATAAAGCTGAAGGCTTTCGGCATCCTTCGGAATATTAACATCTTCGGTAGTATTATTAATTACACGGATGGTGTGTTGCAGATGAATATTATATTCGATATCAACCACCACAGGGTAACTGTTGGTAACCGAAACGGGCGATTCGGAGTGGCCATCATATTCGCCTTTTACTCCAAAGCCCCAACCTTTTGCCTTAGCGACATCGCCTGCGCAAGCCGTTTGCACAGTAGGCATCCATTTGTCGGTTACCACATTACGCATCTTCTTAATTTTAGCATTAAATGCTTCGGTATTTGCAATTTGTTGTAATTTAAGCGCTTCACCGTTTGCAAAAATCTCATCAAGTTCGTCCATATCTGTTTGAAGCGATGCAGGGGTTGGTGTAAGCCCTGTAATAGGATCGTCTTCCTGACCTTTGAGAATAGCTATTATTCTTTTTCGAAAATCGCTAAACTTCAAACCCATAAGCAATGCCGTAAGTATAAATTTTTTTTCTAAACTCATTTTATTTTTTTTTATTTTGTTATTAATCAGTGTTTATTAAAGTCAGATGTAATCCCCTCAAATTATATTGAGGGGCAAACACATAGCCTTTACAACAGATTTTAAAAATTTCTAAAAATATTAGCCAAACAAAAAATAAAATTGTTGAGAGGTATTTTTTCAAAAAAGCTGTTACTGTTTTAAACTCACGTGATGTCGCATAGAGTAAACTTTGTGAGGCGTGGTGTAAACTTTGTGCGACATTGTGTAAACTTTGTGAGGCATAAAGTAAACCTGATGCCGTGCGAAGTTTGCCTGATGCCTTATTAAGTAAACGCGATGCCTTGCCGATTAAACTTAATGGCGCATCAAGTAAACTTTGTGTGGCATTAAGTAAACAAAATGCGGCATTAAGTAAACTTTGTGTGGCATTTTGTTTACTTTGTGAGGCATTTTGTGAGGTTTTTTTTACCCTAAATGAGGTGTTTCGGACATAAATTTCTGATGATTTATTTCTGTATAAAAAACAATAACAGCCATTTGCAGTTGTAAAAAATAACAACGACACAAGTTCAGAAAGGAATGATTGCCAGGTATTTTTTTTCATGCAAGGGTTTTTTTTGTTACAACATCAGATTTCGCTTTTTAAATAAGACTTCAAATGTACAATTTTTTCTTGAAAAGTATATGATTTCGATAAAAAAAATTTTTAGATAAAAAAATGTTCAAAGTGGCTTCATTAATAATCTTAATAATGATTCATTTATATTGCCACATTATCAGCATTTTGCAAAACAATCAAAAAATTATAATTTCTCATATTCCTCAATTGGGTTATTTTTAATAATTTTGCACTTAAATCCAAACTTCATGCAACCAGATTCCAGCAAATTTATTGGCGAAGGACTAACTTACGACGATGTTCTTCTAGTTCCTGCTTATTCAGAAATTCTCCCGAGAATGGTTTCGGTAGCCACTCAGTTTTCAAGAAATATCAGCCTCAATATTCCCATTGTTTCGGCTGCTATGGATACAGTTACCGAATCGGGCATGGCAATTGCCATTGCTCAGGAAGGCGGTATTGGTGTGATTCATAAAAACATGACCATAGAAAATCAAGCTATTGAAGTTAAAAAAGTGAAGCGTGCCGAAAACGGGATGATTATCGAACCCATAACCATGAGAAAAGATGCTTATGTGAGGGATGCACTGGAACTGATGCGCGAATATAAAATTGGAGGCATACCCGTGGTGGACCATGAGAATCATCTGGTGGGCATAGTTACCAACCGCGACCTGAGGTTCGAAAAAGATCATACCCGCCCCATATCGGAGGTGATGACAAAGGAAAATCTGATAACTACTACCGAATTTACCAATTTCGAAAAAGCGGCTGAGTTGCTTCAGGAATTTAAGATAGAAAAGCTTCCGGTGGTGGATAAAAACAATAAACTGATAGGCTTAATCACTTATAAAGACATTATTAAGATTAAAGAACGCCCCAATGCCTGCAAAGATCTCAGGGGTAGGCTCAGGGTGGCAGCAGGAGTTGGAGTTACGGCAGATATGCTCGACAGAGTTGCTGAATTGGTGAAATCGGGGGTGGATGCCATCGTAATCGATACGGCTCATGGCCATTCAAAAGGAGTGATTGATGCAGCTAAATTATTTAAAAAACACTATCCCGAAATTGATTTGGTGTTGGGCAATATTGCCACTGCCGAAGCTGCCAAAGATTTGGTAAAAGCAGGAGCTGATGCACTAAAAGTGGGTATAGGGCCGGGTTCTATTTGCACTACCCGCATCATTGCCGGAGTTGGAGTGCCTCAGCTTTATGCTGTTTATACAGTTGCCAATGCCATTAAAGGTTCGGGCGTTCCCGTGATTGCCGATGGCGGCATTCGTTTCAGTGGAGATATTGTAAAAGCCATAGCAGGCGGCAGTCATACGGTGATGTTGGGGTCGTTATTTGCCGGTGTTGAAGAATCGCCGGGCGAAACCATCATTTTTGAAGGTCGTAAATTTAAAACCTATCGTGGAATGGGGTCGATAGAAGCCATGCAACATGGTTCGAAAGACCGATATTTTCAGGATGCGGAAGACGATATTCAAAAGCTGGTTCCCGAAGGAATCGTAGGTAGGGTTCCTTACAAAGGCAGCTTGTCGGAAGTAATTCATCAGATGGTTGGAGGTTTAAAAGCGGGTATGGGCTATTGTGGTGCAGAAAACATAGCAAAGCTTCAGGAAGCAAAATTTATTAAAATAACCTCAGCCTCAGTAACTGAGAGCCATCCTCATGATGTAATTATTACTCGTGAAGCACCAAATTATAGCCGATAGAATTTTCGGAAAATTAAACTATATTTGCACAAAATTTAAAAGAAAAATGTTAGTTATGAAACGCGTACTTTTTATTGTATTATTTACTGTTGTTACTTTGGGATGTATAAAGGCTCAGACCAGCGATCCAACCCTTCTTACTGTTGCAGGTGAGAAAGTTTCCAAATCAGAATTTTTGAACGTTTATAAGAAAAACAATGTTAAAGGTGAAGCCATGGACAAAAAATCTCTGGAAGAATACCTCGAATTGTTTATTAATTTTAAATTGAAAGTTAAAGAAGCAGAAGAACAGAAACTAGACACTTTTACTTCGTTCAAAACAGAACTGGCAGGCTATCGCAAACAACTTGCCCAGCCTTATATGACCGATAAAACTGTTGATGAAAATTTAATTAAAGAAGCTTACGACAGAGCACAGTGGGACATCAGAGCCAGTCATATCTTAATCCGTCTGGATAAAGATGCTGCACCTGAGGATACGTTGGCAATTTATGATACGATTATGAAAATCAGAAACAGAATTCTCAAAGGCGAATCGTTTGAAAGTCTGGCCAAAGAAAAATCTGACGACCCATCCTCACGCGACAGAGAAGATCCAAATTCGAAGTCTGTTGTAAAAGGAAATGGCGGAGATTTAGGTTATTTTTCGGTACTTGATATGATTTATCCTTTCGAAAATGCTGCTTACAACACCAAAGTGGGTAATGTTTCTATGCCCATTCGTACCGATTACGGATATCATCTGATTAAGGTAGTTAACAAGCAACCTGCCATGGGAAAAGTGGTAGTAGCACATATTTTTGTAAGTGTTCCAAAAGATGCCAAGCCCGAAGATTTGGCAGGATATAAAACTAAAATTGATGAAGCGTATGGCAAACTTAAAAATGGAGCCAAGTATGAAGATATCGTTACCGAATATTCCGACGACAAAGGTTCTGCTGCCAAAGGCGGAGTTTTACCCGGATTTGGAGTAAACAGAATGGTTCCCGAATTTATTGATGCCATAACCAAATTGAAAAATATTGGTGATTATTCCGAACCTGTGAAAACAGCTTACGGATGGCATATCATTAAAATGGTTGAAAGAAAACCAATCAAGAGTTTTGATGATGAAAAAACTCAACTTAAAGCCCGTATTATTAAAGATAGCCGTTCGGATAAAAGCAAAGAATCTGTAATCTTCAGAATTAAAAATGAGTACAATTATAAAGATTTCCCAGAAGCTTTAAAAGAATATTATACTGTGGTTGATTCAACTATTTTTGATGCCACATGGGATGTAAAGAAGGCTGAAAAACTTACTAAAAACATCTTTTCTTTGGGAGAAAAAAACTACACTCAAACAGAATTTACCCAATACCTTGGCTCCAAACAAACAAAACGTGCTAAAATGAACATTAAGGGATTTGTGAACGAAAAATTCAATCAGTTTGTTGATGACAAGTGTATGGAATATGAAGACAGCCGTTTGGAAACCAAATTCCCTGAATTTAAATCGCTCATGAAAGAATACAGAGATGGGATTATGTTGTTTGAACTTACAGATAAAAAAGTATGGTCTAAAGCAATTCAGGATACCAACGGATTGAAAGATTACTATGAACTGAATAAAACAAAATACATGTGGGATCAGCGTGTTGATGCTACCATTTATACCTGTAAAGATGCCGATGTTGCAAAAGATGCCCGTAAACAACTAAAAAACTTTCTTGCAGGAAAAATGACAGAATCTGAGTTATTAAAAAAGATAAACACCGATTCTATTCCTGTTTTAAAGATTGATCATAAAAAATTCTCAAAAGGCGAAAATCCATTAATCGACTCGCTTAAATGGGAAAAAGGAGTTTCTGAGAATGTGGTTAAGAACAATAAAACTGTCTTTGTAGTAGTTCATGGACCTGTTGCTCCTGAACCAAAAACTATCAAAGAAGCTAAGGGCTTAATCACTGCCGATTATCAGAATTTCCTTGAAAAGGAATGGATTGACCAACTGCGCAAGAAATACGCTTACGAAGTAAATAAAGATGTTTTTGAATCTTTGCTTAAGTGAGTCCTTATAAAGGACTTTCACTTGCTGAAACCTGAAAAATAATATCTTGTTGAAGAAAATAGCTTTTGTCCTTCTGGTTTTTATTAGCGCTTGTCATCCCAGTCCCAAGGCCGGCGAAACGGCTGTTGCACGGGTAAATGACACTTATTTGTACGTTAAAGACCTGAATGGGGTATTACCAAAAAATATTTCTTCAAAAGATAGCGTTCAACTGATAAATGAATATATCGATAACTGGATTCATCAGCAACTTTTGATAAAACAGGCTGAAAATAATTTACCGGACGATGATAAAAACTTCACCAAACAACTCGAAGACTATAAAAACTCTTTGCTGATTTATAAATACGAATCGCAGCTTATTAAACAAAATCTGGATACCCTGATAACAGATAATGAAATTGCTGCCTATTACGAACAGAACAAAAGCAACTTCGAATTAAAAGAAAACATTGTTAAAGTTATTTATGTAAAAGTGCCCAGAAAAGTGCCTATAACAACTGCCAAGCTGGTGATTGGTTCCGACCGTCCTGCTGACAGAAAAAAGCTTCAGGATTTCTGCATTAAGTATGCGGTAAACTATTATCTGGATGATCAGAACTGGCTTTTGTTTAATGATATTTTAAAAGAAATCCCCATCAATACTTACAATCAGGAAGAATACCTTAAAAACAATCGTATCATTGATATTCAGGATTCAACCTATTCTTATTTATTGAACATTAAGGGATTTATGATTAAAGAGGGCCTTTCACCGCTTAGTTTTGAGAAGAATAAAATACGGGATATCATTATCAATAAAAGAAAACTCAAACTTATTGAGGATATGCAAAAGAATGTTTATACCAATGCGGTAAAAAAAGGAACATTCGAGATTATGAAAAAGTAAGCATTTATACTAATTTTTGCTTTTTGGAGTTATGAATTTGAAATTAAAAATCAATAGATGAATAAATTTAAAGTAACATCAGGACTTATATTAATCCTGATTTCTTTTCTTTTCAAACCACTCATGGGTTTTTCGCAGGGAAACAATGACAAAGTATTAATAGATCAGGTGGTTGCTGTGGTTGGAAGTAATGTTATTTTATATTCCGATATTGAAAACGAATACTTGCAATCGCAACTTCAAAATAACACCAAAGGTTTCGCAACCCGTTGTGGCATTCTTGAAGAACTGATGTTTCAAAAACTTTTGCTCAATCAGGCCGATTTGGATAGTGTGAAAGTTACCGACAAACAGGTGGAAAGCGAACTTGACCGACGTTTACGTTATTTTATAAGCCAAATCGGTTCAAAAGAACAGCTGGAGGAATATTTTAAGAAATCTATTCTTGAGATTAAAGAAGATATGCGTGAGAAAATCAAGGACTATTTACTCA
Organism: uncultured Bacteroidales bacterium; assembly: GCA_964473775.1. Classification (GTDB taxonomy): domain Bacteria; phylum Bacteroidota; class Bacteroidia; order Bacteroidales; family CAIWKO01; genus CAIWKO01. The sequence goes on from CAYYQJ010000015.1 coordinate 14,213, forward strand.
TACAAAATGTACAGTCGAAACTTACGCAGGATGTTAAAATCACTCCTTCTGAAGTAGCCGATTTTTTCAATAGCATCCCTTCTGATAGTTTGCCATTGATTGGCTCACAGATTGAAATCATACAAATTGTTAAAAAACCTGTGATTAGCAATGTAGAAATTGATGCTGTTCGCGACAGACTCAATTCAATACGTGATAGAGTAAAAAAAGGTGAGGATTTCGCAACGCTTGCCAATCTGTATTCCGAAGACCCCGGTTCAATGACTAAAGGCGGTGAATTAGGTTTTGTAGGCAGAGGCGAGTTATTACCCGAATTTGAAGCTGCTGCCTTTTCGCTAAAACCAAACGAAGTTTCCCCTGTAATTAAAACAGATAAAGGTTATCATATCATTCAAATGATTGAGCGTCGTGGGGAGTACATCAATGTTCGGCACATTTTAATGATTCCTAAAGCAACACCCATTGCTCTTGCAAAATCAAAAAAAGATCTGGAAAATATTACCGCTTTAATTTCTATGGATTCATTAACCTTCGAACAAGCTGCCTCAAGATATTCTGATGATCCCAGCAAGCTTAATGGGGGCAAATTAGTGAATCAATATACAGGAGATTCTAAGTTTACACCTGAAGAAGTAGAACCAAATCTATATTTCAATATTGAAAAAATGAAAGTTGGCGAACGCTCTGCTCCTATGCTTTACACGGGCGAAGACGGCAATCAGGCTTATAGAATAGTTCTGCTGAAATCGCGTTCCGAACCTCATAAAGCCAATCTAAAGGATGATTATCCTCAGATTCAAAATATGGCTGTTACCATCAAACAAAACGGAGTGATCAATAAATGGGTAGTCGGGAAATCGAAAAATACCTATGTGAAAATAAATAACGATTATAAAAAATGTCCTTTCAAATACAATTGGGCAGCTTATTGATTTTAAAACTTTAAAATACTAAAATACTATGCAAGACAATATTTCGGATGTTGAAATGTTAAAATCTCTGAAAGAGAAATACAATGTCTTAAAAACAGAAATCGCCAAGGTGATTGTTGGCCAGGATGAAGTGGTTAGAAATATCATTACTACCATTTTCAGCAACGGACATGCTTTGTTGATTGGAGTGCCGGGTTTGGCAAAAACCCTGATGATAAACACCATATCCAGGTCCTTAGGTTTGAATTATTCTCGTATCCAATTCACCCCTGACCTTATGCCTTCGGATATTCTTGGTTCAGAAATTCTGGACGAAGAACGTAAATTCCGTTTCATTAAAGGACCTGTATTTGCCAATATCATTCTGGCAGATGAAATTAACCGTACCCCGCCTAAAACCCAATCGGCATTGCTCGAAGCCATGCAGGAAAAAGCCATCACCATTGCAGGAAAAAACTTCAAACTCGAAGAACCTTTCTTTGTTTTGGCTACTCAAAATCCTATTGAACAAGAAGGAACTTATCCTTTGCCTGAAGCTCAATTAGACCGTTTTATGTTTAACATCTGGTTAGATTATCCTACTTTTGATCAGGAAATCGATATCGTAAAAACTACTACGGCCAATTATTTCCCTCAGATTAAAGTGGTTTTTACAGCCGCAGAAATTCTTGCCATTCAGGAAGTCATTCGTAAAATTCCGGTAGCGGATAATGTTTATAATTATGCCATTTCGTTGGCTTCTAAAACCCGCCCGAATACTAC
>CAYYQJ010000016.1:0-15578 GCA_964473775.1 uncultured Bacteroidales bacterium
CACGGCTCTGAACACTCTTTCCCTACACGACGCTCTTCCGATCTCCCCAAACCCAACCTCTAATCTGAGTCAAGTCGCCTGATTGCTCATTTTGTTCGCCTATAGCAAAATGTCCCCTTTTCCGTATAAACCAATCAGGCGGGTTGCCTTCATAAACACCTTCTGATTGCCCTCCTAAAACACCAATGAATGGATTTTCTTCCATTATAGTATAAGCCAATTCAATATAATTATCATCTAGCCAGTTGTCATCATCACAAAATAAAAAATACTCATATCTAGCCTCTCCAATACCCTTCATTCTGGCAGATGACAATCCTATTTTGTGTTCATCAACAATTTTGAAAGCCGCTGAGCAAGCATATTGGTCCCATTCCCTTTGTGCAACTTCTTTCGTATTATCTGTGGATGCATTGTTCACAACAATTATCTCCCACTTAATTGTATCAGGCACTCTTAGTGCAGCAATATGATTCAATGTCTCGGGCAAACGTGAGGCGCTATTGTAGCAACATATTATTATGGAGATACCGTTTTCTAACATTGAAAGGTTTTATTGGTTGTGTTGTTAAACTTCCCCTTATTGAGTAAATTCAAAATGTTTATTATTATGTTATAACAAATTGCTTTGTATTTATTGAAAGATAAAATTGAAATAAGTAATCTTAAAAGAAATATTTCGCTAACAGTAAAGATTTTCAATCGTTTTAATATTTTATACAAATTGACCAAATGATTCTTAGTTTGATGATTATATAATTCAAGAAAAAGTCTAAAGAAAAGCACACCAAATGAAAACTTAATTTCTTTTCGTTGATCAACAAAAATCACTTTATAATAGATATCCTCAAAAAGTTCAATTCGATAAAGAATTTGATAAATTTCAGTTTGATTTGAACTTATCGCATTCTGTTTGTTTAATTTATTATTCCGGTAGTAAGTATCAATATTGTAATCATCAGATTTCCAATATTTGTAATTTTTAAGTAATGCTCTAATATGTAGCTCCCAATCTTGCCAGCATATAGCTGACTCATCAAATCCTCCAATTTCATTTAAAGTTTTTTTTAACCAGATAGGACCCATTGTATGCCATGGCATATCTTGTAAAATAAATCGTTGAAGATCATCAGTATCTTTGTTTAGTAAATTCCAAGTTGTTTTACTGTCTCCTTGCAAGATATTAAATTGTGCAGTTCTAAAAACCCAAAAATCAAATCTAGGATTATCTTTAATAAACTCTATTCTGTTTTCTAAACAATTATCTGCAAGTAAGTCATCACTATCCAAGAAAATAATATAATCCCCCGCCGACTTTTCAATGCCAATATTTCTGCACGTAGGAGCTCCTTTTGGCTCTCGATTTCTTTGAAAAAAACAAAATCGCTCATCTTTCATTACATAACGAGTAATAATTTCTTGGGTACCATCCGTTGAACCATCATCCACAACAGTACACTCCCAATTTTGATAACTTTGGCTATAAACAGAATCAAGGGTTTCCTGGATAAGTTCAGAACGATTATAACTGGGAATGATTATGGAAACAAAAGGTTGTTCAATACGCATTTTAAATGTTTTTTTAGCCTTTTCTATTATTAAATTGTAATATCCTTTTGAAACAGCCTATTCTTTTGCCATAAAATCAAAAGGAGTATCTTTTAAATAAGTTTCAACCTCATGCATATTTGTTACGATTTCAGACATTTTGAATGGAGTAGTTTTCTGAAAATTAATTTTGGGGTTTTGTGGTATAATACCAAGGAAGTTACAAATTTTATTATACGCCACTAATGGATTTTGTTCAACATCTTCTTCAAAAGAAAGTTTTAAAGTTTTTTTATCTTGTAAAGCAAGGTCTAACTGATCAAACATTTCTTTAAAGTTATTTAAAAAAGCTAAAAGCGGCTTATGCTCTATATCTATCTTAATCGAATTAACATCAACAGTAGTTTTTTCCATTTTTAGAGTTTCTTGAGTTGACAGATGAAAAATTTTCGTCTTATGAGCTATTTGACTTGAAACAATCTTACGCAAGAAGTTGTTTCTTCTTAAAACAATAAAACTAACATCATAGTCATTAAACAACTCTATAAAACTTTGGATGCTAATATGCATTAATTTAAGATGAAAAAACTTCACTTCAAATCCATAATACTCTTTTTCTTTGTTTTTGCATTTTTGTTTTAAGTATTTTATAGAAAAATCAGCAATATCTTCTTCCTTGTTAATTCTGTTATGCTGTCTTTTGATTTTTGGATATAGATCTCCAAAAATTTCACCACCCCAGTTGCATTTGTCATGTTGGTTCAATAAATCAGCTGTTACGGTACTTCCGCTTCGCCCAATATGAAACATGATGACAATTTTTTTTCGTTTAATTTTAAAAATGCTTCTGTACATTTTAGCCAAAGATACATCAATCTTTTTTGCGAAATTCATTTCTTTTTGCTTATGGGTGTTTGAATCCATATTATTAATTTTACAACTTATTCAACATTAAAAACCATATATTTTATTTCATTATGAAATTATGACTACGCTACTGAATTTCTAATAAATTGCTCTGCCTTATAAACAAGAATGATTGCTAGATATTCACTAAAAACTAAAATTATAAAAAAGATTATTTTCATTACTATTATAATACACAAACTTCTAATTAGAATAAAGTCATAACTGATTATACTTATAATGTTCATAATCTTGCGCGACTAAACTTAAATCAATGGCGTTTTTAACTTTAAAAACTCCTAGGGTGTCTGCTCGGTCAACTTCATCTAGATACTTTAGTACAACATGATATTGCGGCCTCTTCCAAAAATCATGAATCAAAATTTCAAGGTTTTCATTTTTATAACACTCAATAATAGTTTTTAGTGTACATGCTACCCTAAAACGCCCATCAATCAATACTCTATCAATAGTTGTTTTATCGATTAAATCAAAAACATTGGAAGAGTAATCTGGAAATAAATATTTGAACTCATCATTGATTGGATGTCCCCATCCTTTCGTTGTCCCAACATTCATATAATACAAAAATACCCTCTTATTTTCAAGATTCTTTACAATTCGATATTTTCTCATCAAATATATCCAATTAACGTTCGAGTCAACCGAATAAATCTTCGCTTTTGATTTTTGAATTGTCCTAAGTAAACTACCTCCCATTCCGTATTCTAAATAAGCTTTTGAATTTTTTATCTTTCTATCAAAAAGTTCTATTTCATTCTTTGTCATTCTAAATGCATAGAGAAATGGCTTAGGAGAATATCTATCAAGTGATTTAAATATATTTTGTATTTTTTTCTTAGTTTGCATCTAGATTCCATTTTATATAGTGATTGTAATAATTAATCCTTTGATATTAAGAGTCGAAAAGCAAAGAAAAAAATAATTAAACGCCACAACATCTCTATTAATAAATAGTTCAATTTTACGCTTTGATTTTCAAACAAATTCCGTTTTATCATATTTCCTATTTCATTTCCCATTTTGCCACAAATTGAATAGGAACCCAGGCGTGCCTATTACAATTAACTTTAAAATAAACTGCAGATTGAACTCTAAACAAATGTTTCATTTCATTATCAAATTCCTCAAAAAGTCCTACTTGAATTGAATATATGCCTTGTGTTAAATGAATATTTGTAAAATTTGCAACAACACATAAAGAATTTTCTACTCTTTCAGAAAATATCCAATCATTAAAATTATAAACTTCAGCAAAGGGTCTTTGTTCTTTATCCAAAAAATTAAGAAAAATGTGTGGATTGGTAACAGGTCTGAATAATTTAATATTTATATGAATTTGAAAGTCATCACCCTGATTCATTTCAAACAATTCCGATTGTTCGGATTTACTACTTTTTGAACTCAAATATATAGATTCTAATTCTGCTTCTTCTGTTTTAAACATCAACACTTTTTCTATGCTGTATTGATCATAATAGCTACTTATTCCTTGTGAAACATCATTTGTAGAAGTCACACATCTTCCTTCTTTAAGCACAATTACTTGAGAGCACATTCTTGATATTTGAGGCATACTATGTGACACAAAAACCATCGCTGATTTTTGCAATAATTCATCCATCTTATTATAACATTTCAAAGCAAATCCCATATCACCTACTGCCAATACTTCGTCTAATAATAGAATGTCAGGTTCCATGTGTACAGCAACTGCAAAACCCAACCTCACACGCATACCCGAACTATAATTTTGTACTGGCGTATCAATAAATTCAGTGATTTCAGCAAATGCAATTATTTCATCCAACTTTTTTTTTGTTTCAGCCTTCGAAAAACCTAAAATCGATGCATTATTATAAATATTTTCTCTACCCGTCAATATCGGATTGAAACCTGCCCCCAATTCTATCAAAGCCCCCACTCTCCCATGCATTTCTATGCGTCCACGGTCGGGTTTAATCAATCCGTTCAGCATTTTCAACAAAGTGCTTTTTCCGGCACCGTTTCTGCCTATCAATCCCAAACATTCTCCACGCTTCACTTCAAAATTCACATCATTCACCGACCAAAATTCTTTTTCACGCAATTCCTGAATATCCTTCTTTTGTTTGCCCAATAGCTCTCCCGTAAGGTCTTTCATCCCATACCACAGACTCGTCTTCAGGTCGCGACAAAATTTCTTCGATACATGTTCGGCTTTTATCAATATTTCGCTCATGGGAGAGGATTATGTTATTGGTTTTTAAGTAATTTAGAGTCTTAATAATTGTTTAAAAATCACACAAATAGTAGTCATACATAAAATTATATTTAATTACCTAAGAATTTGATTTACTTTGTACATACAAATATATCTTCATTTTTTATAAGTCCATAAATTTTGAACTCTTCAGAGATATTTATTCGATCTACTTTAAATTCACATTTTTGAAGCCGTTTAATATAATCCTGTCCATAAATTCTGACATGATCAGATTGTCCAAACAAAAATTCTCTTATTTTCGGGTCTTCAACTGATAGATCTTCAAATGTTTCTTCAGAATTATTAGAAATTGGAACCTGAAGAATCGCTATGCCTCCCACTTTTAAAACTCTTCTAAGTTCTTTCATCGCCTTCAAATCATCTGGAATATGTTCTAAAACGTGATTGCAAATTATCAAATCAAAACAATCATTATGATAAGGAATATTAAGAATGTTAATGTTTCTCACATTTTCTGGGTAGTTATATCCGTTCACAAATAAATCGCCGCAGATATATTCATTAAATTCCAAATTAATTAATTTGATTGATTATTTTTTTTCAGGTGCAATATGAAGTACTTTTTTATTCTCAGTTAATTCAAATAAATTTGTTTTTTCTTTTAAATAGACATAAATTAATCTTTCCCTGTCAATTGAACCGCAATTAAGGCACCCTCCCAATCTTTCTCCACCACCTATTATTTGCTTTTCTATTAAGCATTGGAAATTAAATCCAATTCGAGATAACTTATTTGAAGAATAATTGCAAAAATTACAAACGTACTTATAATCAGTATGAAATATTGACTTAATGTAAGTTCTAAATCTCTCTGTATATGTTTTTGAAATATTGTTTTTCATTCTATTCTTTTCATTTTACATCAAAACTTTAACACTTTTAGATTCAAATACTGTTTTAGGTTTTAAATTATTATTGGGAGTATTCGTATTTTTTATATGTGAAATTATTAATTTTTGTTTTTTCATTACTTTCTTCTTAAAAATTCAAGCCTTATATTTTCAACTTAAAAGTTCTCTAAGACCCCATTCTTTCCGTCAAAATCGGTTTGGCAGCTCTAAATATTATCCAAACCAAAATTAGGATAAAAACCAATATCAAATTCCCAACCATAAATGCAGTCAAATAATCAGCGTGATGCCCCGTAAGCCATTCGCGTGCGGTCATTATGATAGGAGTCACAGGATTATAATTAAAAATCACAACCGACCACCCCGAACTTGGAATAGGAAAAACCACTGGTGTTAGAAACATAAAAAACTGCATCACCAAAGGTATAGCTTTACCTACATCAGTATAGAGCATTCCCACAGGTGTCAAAAACAGTCCCAAGGTAGTGCCTGCCAATATCAGCGAAAGTATTGCCAATGGAAAAAACACCAAAGTCCAACTCGGATAAATGCCAATGATGAGCAAAGCACCAATGATGAGCACCACTTTGATGCCAGCATTAAAAAGTATTTGATAAATCCCTGACAATATGATAGCCTCCGAAGGAAAATTCACTTTCGCCAATACACTTTTCGATGCATTCACCAAAGTGATGGGAGTTTGAACCCCATCCATAAAAATCGACCACAGCAAGGTTCCCGTAAAAACATAAACAGGATACGGAATATCTGTTTTGCCTACATTAATTATGCCCGTTCCTTGCAAAAAAATCCAAACCAGGGTATTGGCTAGTGGTATCAAAAAAGCCCAAAAAACTCCCAAAAAACTCTGCCTGTATTGAGCTTTAATATCCCTAACAGCCAATTGCCATGCCAACTCTCTACTATGCTTCAAATCCTGCCACATGCCCTTTAACATCTTTTTTGGCGAACGCATCGAAGATTCTGGTGTATATATGGTTCCTTTCATTTTTTATTTAAGAATCTTTCTAACAAGTCTATCATAATGCAAAAATAATAAAAATTTAAAACGACACAATAAAGAAATGCAATAAAAATCAATCGAAACTCCATAAATGATCAATTAAAATTAAAAGAAAAAAATCTTTAGCCCTTTCAAAAAGCGACAAACAAGGTTTACTTTAATTATCAATCAAATACTTATAAGACAAAACAAATCTTACTCTCCCCTATATCAATCAGATAAAATCAGCCTGACAAAATATTAAAACCAAGCCGGGATAAGCTTTAACATGTTTAGACAAGTAAAAAATAGCCCTTTCATCAAACCGCAATAGCAAATCCGGTATAACTCTAACGCATATTTCAACAATTTTCTCTCAGCTTAAAGTATTGTAGATATTTTTATCTTTGCAAAATTATTTCAATACTATGAAAAAAATAGCAACTCTTTTTATTCCAAAACCATTTAATTTTCGAACTGTAAAAAGAAGAGCGATAGTAATACTTTATGTGATAATTAAATTCAGACATATTGTTGGCTTTTACAGCAAAGTTACAAAAAACAACTATTTAAATACCTTTAAAGCCAATCCCGAAAACGCATTCAAATGCTTTGGATATTATTTGTCCAGACAATTTTCGATAAAACAGAAAATTAAAATTGTACAACATCATCATTTATTTATGTGTACAAAGTTTAAAGATAATTTTCTGGATTCATTATTTCTCGAAGGCATTTGCCTTTGGAACATCACAACTGAATCAGGCAAACATACCATATCACTATCTTCATCCTTAAATAAAAAATCATTTCTGGAAGGCGAATTAGAATTAGCGTATAAATTCAACGATTCAATACTGTATAGATTTATTTTTACAATTATTCCAGCTCAAATTATCGACAAAACAAATGCCGACTACATTTTCATTGGCTCTTCTCAAGGTGCAAAAAACTCCAGAGACATATTAACCCTTTGTGAAAAAGAAAACAACAGAATTCGCCCTCAATCAGTGTTAATCATAGCATTACAAGCGCTAGCCTCTAAAACTGGCATTTCAAATATAGTGGGGATATGTGCTAAAAATCAAGTTTCTTTAGATTTCATTTCAAATTACAGCGATTTTTCATTTTCTTATGAAGATTTATGGATTAGATGTGGAGCCGAAATCCAACAAGAAAATTATATTTTAACAAATTTTCCAGTTATAAAAGATAGAGCCATAAAAAATAATTATCGTTCCAGGGATAAAAAACAACAGTTAATTAGAAGCGAATTTTACGAAACCATAAAAAACAATCTGGATCAACATTTATCCTCGCATATCTAAACACTCTAAATCATATCCTCAACCCTGCCTGCCTTTTTCCACCGTTTGAAGGTTAGCAGCCTCACTCCTGGCTTACATAACAAAATAAAAATTCACAATTTTATCAATATAACATATTGTTCTCCCTGCCCCTACCAGCCGGGTGCGTATTTCCCATTTTTCCATAATCCGAAATTAATTTCTTAGTGTCCCTTAGTATTCTCCGTGCCTTAGTGGTAATATTTTTATTTTTTTTTCACAAATTCCCAATTTTTTTTTCTAAATTTGTACCGTCTAAATGCTATGAGCAATGAAAAAACCTCGTAAACCTTATACAATTGTAAGCCAATATTTACATCCTCCAAAGCAATCATGGGAAGGACCCACTATCCCTTTAAATTCCCTTAACCACAACCCAAATTATTTCCTTCACTTCAACGCTCCCTCAATCCTTTCTTCAAAAAACCACATCCCCTACCCTGTTTTCTCTATTCACAACAGTAAATTTCTTAATAAATCCTTAAATTACCACCTCGCCAGCAACAATTCCAACACTCTCAACACAAATTATTACAATCACTTACAAGTTAATCTCACTCTAATTTCAGTTAATGTCGATGGTCAAACGGATTGCTCCTATGGTCAAATGGAAATTATCGGTGGTCAATCGGCCAACATCAGTGTTCAGTCGGAGAATTACAGTGGGCAAATAGATAGTATCACTGGTCATAAGGGCAACAACATTAGTCATTCAAATCCTCAATCTGCCCCAATGGATGATAAATATGGCCAAAGGGATAGTAAAAGTAACCATAGTGCTAACAGCACTGGTCAGTTAGCAAATAACAATGGTCAAACAGATAATAAAACTGATCTTTCAAATAATAAAAGTATCTCTCAATTACTCATTTCTCTCACCCCAGTTAACCTCACTATCCCCTGTTTTCACATGCTTATCTGCTCAAATAACACCCTCAATTCTTCCAATAATCAAATCCAATCTAAATATACCATTGCATTAACCCACAATCATTCAATTGATTATTACTTTAGCTCAAAACATTTATTATCTAACTTTAATTAAAGTAAAATGACCAAGCGCGAAATCACTCGATTCAATGCCATAGGAAGAGGTTTGGTTTTCTTAAACGATAATGATGCCACTCTCATGCTCATTCCTCTTTACCCAGGCTTAAAACAGAACTATCTCAACTTATACGACAAACTCTACACAGCCTTGATGCGTCAATACTGGCAAATTGGCGGCATCACCATCAATAAAAAAATCATCCGGCAAATAATGATATCAACTGTATTCATGTATCAGCTTCGTGCATTGGTTCAGGCCAGTTTAATAAACGAAACATCAATCTATACAGAACTGAATAAAAACAAATCATTTCTTGCCAAAACAACCGAAAGAAATTCTTTAGCCCGCTGCATAAACATGAAGAATGTTATGGCAGAAAACCTTCAAAAACTCACCATCATCCTCGATACCAACATCACCGAAATGGAAAATGCCATTCAAAAATTCAATGATGTGATGTTAAAACCCAAAAAAGCCATCAAAGATCGTAAAGCCGAAACCACAGCCATTTTCCCCGGTTTATTTAACGAGCTCGATAAAGTCAAAGATTTAATTACCAAAGTACTTACTTCTTACAATTTTGACAAACTAGCTGGCTGGAATGAAAATATTAAAGTTGGCCGCCCTGCCAGTGTCCGTCATATCTCCCTGATGGTACGTTTCCTCGATACTGCCACAGGCGTTCCCATTCCAAATGTAAAGGCAACCCTATCAGGCGGAACATTTATTATCACAAAAGTATCAACCCGCTTTGGCTACATACGCATTCCAAGTCTGGCCCCCGGAAATTACACACTCACCATCGAACATCCGGTTTATGAAACCTCTATAATATATAATGTTGCCATAATAGCTGGCAAAATGTCTAACATGCAAATCAATCTTATAAAGCGCACCTCCTGATTTATAATCCGGCTTTTGTTTTTTGATAAAAAACCTTCAACTAAAAACAAAAACTATGTTGGTTAATAGGCTCAACCTGTGTTAGGCAGTGGTTCTAACTCTATCGATTTATCCTTTCAGGCTTTGCCTGATTGAAGCATAGTATAAAAAAAGGCTTACCCCACATAGAGGCAAGCCTTTTAATTTAATTCCATTTATTGTAGAACTGAATAAAGAATTGAAATAGCTGAATAAGGCTTCGGCTAATTCATCATTTTCTTTTGCTTAAGTTTAAAATCTTCCATTACTTGTTTCAAATAGTCAAAATACTTTTGTTTATCTTGCAAAAACTGTTCTGTCATTTCGTTACGAACTTCACGCATAAATTCAACAGCATGAAATTCTTTTTCTATTTCTTTATTCTTTTTCATAGGTTACTTCTTTAGGTGTTCTTTTGTCAATAGTGGCGTAGCCAAATTTTAAATTGATGGAATTATATTGTCTGATACGAAAGAAATTTACCTTGTGTTTAAAGTTCCAACTAACTAAACTATCAACTTTAAGAACACTAGAGATAGCTATGTGTTGCGCATCCGAATGAAACTTAGATGATAATACTCCTTCTTGAACATATTTATCAGCCAAAGCAAGTTGTTCGTCAGTGATAGAAACTAATTCCAGAAAATTTGATGGAATGGTCATAGGCAAATTACGTATTATTTCAGGTGCTTTTTGCAATTCTCCAAGCGTAACATCAGATAAAACAATGATAAATCTACCTTGTTTTGCTTGTTCAAAAAAAGGAATAGTCCACTCAGAAAACTCTTGATCTTCAAAGCCACCCCAAACTGATGTATCAACATAAAATTTCATATTACAAAAGTACTAAAAAAACAATAACTTTTATTAGGTCTCGTAAATTCAAGTATGTTAAAATTATTAGTAACTTTCTGTGGTGATTCTGCAACCGCCATTTTATCCTTTCAAGCTTTGCCTCATATAAAATTATTCTAAAAAAAGAAATCGCTATTAAATTGTTTTTTTCTATCTTTGTAAAATAACTTGGAACCGGACTCTTACTCTAAAATGGAAAAGCATAAAAAACTTGCTATTAAAATACTCAGTGGAATTTCAGATAAAAATATTGCATTCTCTGAATTGTGCGAACTATTGAAGCATCTTGGATTTCAATTGCGCATAAAAGGCGACCATTATATTTTTTACAAGGAAGGGGTGAATGAAATTATCAACCTGCAACCCCTTCAAAATAAAGCTAAGCCATACCAGGTAAAGCAAACCAGAAATCTATTAATTAAATACAAACTAATAAAATGAAAACCGAATATCGCTACGAAGTAATCCTATATTGGAGTAATGACGACAAAAGATTTATTGCCGAAGTCCCCGAATTGGAAGGATGCATGGCTGATGGTGCTACATATAGCGAAGCATTAAACAATATTGAAGTTGTTATTGAAGAATGGATAGAAACTGCAAAGCTATTAAAACGCCCTATTCCTGAGGCAAAAGGAAAACTTATGTATGCATAATAAACCTGTTGACCAGCAGGTTCATTATTGAAATTTAAAAAGCGAATTATCACTAATAATTTAAAAAAAAAGGCTGCTCAATGCAGCCTTTTTAATATTATTGTTTGTCTTTCACCACTTCAATCAGTTCAGGCAAATCCATACCTATTGATTTCAAACGATCTAAGGTTGGTACTCCGTTTGGAGTCCATCCACGACGGAAATAAACAGCATCCAATAGCATTTCATATTGTTTTTCACGGAACTCACGTGTGATTGCTACTTTTTCTTCAGATGATTTTCCTGTTGGATCGATACCTATTTTTTCAAGCATTTGTTTATCGTATCTTTCCTGACGCGATTCATATTCTTCAACCGTAACAGGACCTGCTGCACGATAAGGCTGTGCATCATGCTTACGCAAACCATAGCCACGACGAATATTAAATATACGTTGAAACTGATAAACTCTTTCTGATTGAACTATCAAAGAATCCTTATCCAAAGGTTCGCCGGTAACAGCTTTATATATGGTAACATAATTATCCACATGCTCAGGAACTATTCCTGGTTCAGCATGGGTATGATTATCTGCAGGTTCAACATCATTCCAGGGCAATTTACACAAGCCCTGTAGTCCAAACCATGTACGGAACATAGGGAAATAATACAATGCTTCGGCTTTCTTCTCGAAAGTAGGAATCTGATTGTTTACCATGTCCATAAATATCAGCCACGCCTCATCATGTTGCGGACCTTTATTAGTCATTGCATATCCACCCTGTTGTGCCAAAGATTCTTTGGATACATACTGCGAATATTCCAGACCTTTGTTTTCCATACCAATGTCCTGCAAAAACTGAGCATCGCCCCAGCCCTTGGCTGCAAACAATCCTTTCATTTTGCGAACTCCTTGTCCGGCTATCATTCCAAAACCTTCGCCACGTGCCAATTGATGAAGTATTTCCATAGCTCCATCCGAGTTTCCGAAATTCAGTTTCACACCGCCTGTGCGTTCGTCATTCAAAATGCCATTCTCATAACATTCCATCACAAACCCTAAAATAGTACCCCAGGTGATGGTGCAAATGCCATAAGTATCACAATAAAAATTGGCTTCAATAGTAAAATCAGGATCAAAAATCCCTGCACATGAGCCTAAGGAAGCAGCAGTTTCATACTCCGGACCATCAACGATAACCCTCGTATTTGCATAAGGCCCCGTACGCAATAAATAATTGTCCACCCCTTTGGCACACGACATATTGCAACCAATCCAGCATCCATCAGGAACATTTTGAGTGAATCTATCTTTATAAACATTCGCATGAACCTTTATCGCATCCGGATGACTACCGAATTTAAAGTTATTGGTTGGGAACAAATCATAATCATTCATGATATGAGTAAGATGGGCTGTTCCTATTTTACGCATCTGACATTGCGAATCATCAAGTTCGCGCATTTCTTTATTGAAACGTTTTCCGCGTTCCATAATAGGTTCCATTTCTACAACATTATTCAGATTTCCTTTTACGCCTGCCACTTTGGCAACCACAGCCAGAATCTTTTTATCGCGTAAAACGGTTCCAATTCCACCACGACCGGCTTGTTTCAAACGAACCACTTTACGTTTTACATCATAAAAAGTAAAATTGAGCATACCAATCAACGAATGGTCAGCTGCAGTTCCCGCAGAAACAACAGAAACATTCATTTTATCTTTTTCATCATTGGCAAATACTTCGTGCAACTCTTCTGCCAACACATGACTGTCAATTGGCAAATTACTTGCGTCAAAAATTTCTATTTTACCATTTACTCCATCGATAAAAACGATAACATCTTTATCAGATTTACCCTGCAACTCCATTGAATCGAAGCCCGAGAATTTCATAAAAGGTCCGAAATAGCCACCCACATTGCTGTCAACAACAATATCGGTTTGTGGAGAAATAGCTACCACCAATGATTTTCCTGTACCTGAATACTGAGTAATTCCGCAAATAGGGCCGGTATTAATTACGATTTCATTTTCAGGATCGTTCCATTTTGTTTCCGGAGCAGTAGCATCCCATAGTAGTTTCAGTCCAAAACCTTTTCCTCCGACAAATTTTTCTTTCATCAGTTGTGAAACAGGTTTTTCTTTGATGGTATGGTCGCCAACATTAACGTATAAGGTACGCATATTATACCCTTTTACAATTGGTTTCAACTCATACGACCATTCTTTGAGCAGTTTGTGTTTAGATTTAAATTCCTGAAGGTTCATATTAATATTTTTAGTTTTTTTCTGTGCACAAAAATAGAAATTTCTATTACTATATTCGCATGAAATTAAAAAAAAATATTGATGTGCAATAGCTTGCATAACGTCAAAAGATTAAATTCTTTACAAAAGTTGCTGAAATAAATGGTCTTATAAGTCTCAAAAAAATTAAATAAACAATCCAAATTCAATCAGCTATTATTTTTACTTTTGTACTTTCGTATTACAATGAACTTCGAACTAATAAAATCTATACTAAAAAACCGCAATGTTGGCATTGCCGGTTGTGGCGGATTAGGCTCTAATTGTGCAGTAGCCTTGGCTCGTGTGGGTGTTGGGCATCTTATTATCTGCGATTTTGATATCATTGTCGAAAGCAATCTCAATCGTCAATATTATTTTTACGATCAGATTGGATTAAAAAAAGCACCCACCTTAAAAGAAAACATCAACAGAATCAATCCCAATGTTAATGTTGAGGCTTTGGATATCAAAATCTCCGCCGAGAATGTGGTTGAAATATTTAATACCTGCGATGTGATTGTCGAAGCCTTCGATCGTGCCGACATGAAAAAGATGCTCATTGAAGCTGTACTTTCAGGGATGCCTGATAAAAAAATTATTTCAGGCCTGGGAATGGCCGGTTGGGGCATGAGCAACGAAATTCAGTTGAAACAATATGGAAATCTGTACATTTGCGGCGATGGAGTTGGAGAAGTATCAGACGACAACCCACCTCTGGCGCCCCGCGTAGGCATAACTGCCAATATGCAGGCAAACACTGTACTCGAAATTTTACTAAAGAAATAAAAACAAAAATGAACATCATTTTAAATAATAATAACGAATCGTTTGAAGCTGAAAAACTCAGCATTACTGAACTTCTGGCTATAAAGAAATTCACCTTCAAAATGCTTATTATTAAAATTAACGGGCAACTTGTAAAACAGGAAGGCTACTCCACTACTTACATTAAAGATGGAGACGACGTGATGGTTTTACACCTTATAAGTGGCGGATGAAAAATCTGATAAAAACGATTCTTCAAAAACTGCTTGGGTTTGAAACCTATCTTTTTCTGTTTTCGCTTTATATTATTAAAACATTAAAGCGCAATAAAAAAGAAGGCGATTTTATTTACTTTCGTGATATGATTCCCCAAGGGAATGCTATTTTTGATATTGGAGCAAACATTGGAGTTATGGCTGTGCATCTTGCAAGAACACATCCTGATTCAACCATAATTGCCTTTGAGCCTATACCGCAAAATATCAAAACACTTGAAAAAGTTCTCACCCACTTTAAAATTAAAAATGTTTTTGTGGAGAAAAGTGCATTAGGTAATACTTGTGGAGAAATTGAAATGGTGATGCCGGTTCAGAAATCTGCCAAATTACAGGGATTAAGCCATGTGATTCATGATAGTATTACAGAGTTCAATGAAGGTAATAAATACAAAACGCCTTTAACCACTTTGGATGTTTTTCTTAATGAAAATTATCTAGGATTACCCATAACAGCGATTAAACTTGATGTCGAAAATTTCGAATACTTCGTTTTGGACGGTGGTAAGCAAACCATCATCAAACACAGGCCAATAATTTATACTGAGCTTTGGGAAAACGAAAACAGAGACAAATGTTTCAACTTTATCCGCAATTTAAATTATTCCATAAAAGTATTACAAAACAATGAACTGGTTGATTTTGACAAGAAAATTCATACCACTCAAAACTTTTTCTTTATACCCTAAGAAATCTATTCCCGCTTAATGAACCGTAAATTCATCACCAATCTTTTAATACTCTTATTCCTGAATCTGCTGGTAAAGCCATTCTGGATTTTAGGTATCGACAGATCGGAAGAGCGTCGTGTAGGGAAAGAGTGTTCAGAGCCGTGTGGGTAT